>JBBRZY010000097.1:0-10139 GCA_038252885.1 Anaerolineales bacterium
CCCCCCACGACCCGGTCGATGGTAATGCCGGCCGGGAAGGGGGTGCCGGTGGTCGCGTTGACGCCCTCGCGCAGGAGGTTCTTCATGCGCATGGCGACCGGGTCGAGGCCCAGTTTCTCGGCCAGCTTCTCTAGCTGCAATTCGGCCGCAAACGCACCCTGCGGCCCGCCAAAGCCCCGGAACGCCCCGCCCGGCACGTTGTTGGTGTAAACCGTGTAGGCGTCGACATGCGCGTTCGGGAAGACGTAGGGCCCAGTGCACATCAACGTGGCGTTGCCCAACACCTTGGGCGAGGTGTAGGCATACGCGCCGGCGTCGGAGATGATTTCGACCTGGGCCGCCAGCAGCGTGCCGTCCTGTTTGGCCCCCCACTTGGCCTTGAGGAAGAACTCGTGGCGCTTGTGATGGCCGACGATGGACTCTTCGCGGCTCCAAATGATCTTGACCGGCCGGTGGATGCCGCGCTGCGCCAGACGCCAGGCGGCCAGCGCCAGCACGATCTGCACCGACATATCCTCGCGGCCACCGAACGCCCCGCCGATGGCGGCGTAGATCACGCGCACTTGCTCGCGCGGCAAGTTGAGGGCGTGGGCGATCTGCTCCTGGTCTTCGTGCGCCCACTGGCCGGCCACCACGACTGTCACGCGGCCAGCCTCGTCCAGGTAGCCCAGCCCGGCCTCGGGCTGGAGGTAGGCGTGCTCCTGCACGGGCGTATGGTAGTCGCCCTCCACAATCGCGTCACACTCGGCCCAGGCGGCTGCCACGTCGCCGTGGCGGATTTTGTATTGGATGAGGACGTTGTCGCGGTTGGGCAGCAATTGCAACGCGCCGGGCTGCATGGATGCGCGCGGGTCGGTGACGACCGGCAGGTCTTCGTAGTCCACCTCAATCAGTGCGCGCGCCTGGGCCGCGATCTTCTCGGTCTCGGCCACCACCAGCGCCACCTGATCGCCCACAAAGCGCACCACGTCGGCGCCGGGCTTGTTGGACCCCGGCCCGCACAGCACCGGCTGGTCGAAGGTGCCCAGGCCATACTCGTTGTTGGGCACATCCTTGGCCGTGAAGACCGCCACCACGCCCGGCACGGCCTCGGCCCGGGTGGTATCGAGCCGGCGGATGCGCGCGTGCGGCCGACCGGCGAAGAGAATCTTCAGATGCAATTGGTCGGGCCGGTTGATGTCGCCAGGGTAGAGCGTTTCGCCAGTCACCTTGCCGACGGCGTCGCGCTTCTTTTCAGATTTGCCAATCGCGTGGTTCATGCGTCCTCCGGACCGCTGGGCGCAGTGGCCCGGCCGATTTCCAACGCAAAGATGCGCCGCAGGATGGCGAGGCTGGCCGCGTAAGTGGGGTCCATGCCAAAGTACGACAGGTTGCCAGCGCCCAGGTTGCGGCCTTTCGACAGCGGCGTGTCGGAGGCATAATGCAGCAGCCCCAGGTCGAAGGGCGCGTTGTAGAGGTTCACGATCTCGTCGGTCGGGTAGCGCTTGGGGCGGGCCACCTCGAACGCCGCCGACAGGTAAGGCCCGCCTTCCATCTCAATGGAGGTGTAGTTCTCTTTGTAGAACACGTGGGCATAGCGGGCGTTCTGCAGGAACGTGCCGCGCACGGTGACGGCCTTCTGGTTGTCGAGCGCCGTGCCGTAGGTGAGATGCGGCGTGACGTCCTTGGCGCGGAAGCAGTTTTCGAACAGGTAGGTGTTGCGCGACTGCTCGTCGTAGATCACGGTCGGGATCATCACATCGCCGACCACGCCGTTGAGCGTGGCGGCCTTGCCCATGACATAGAGCCCGCGCAGCGCCGCCACGCGCGACGCCAACTGCGAGACGATCAAGTAAGCGGCCATGCCGAGCGGGTAGTCAATGTTCAGGATTACGGCGTCGCTGTGCGCCAGCGCGGCCATGCCGGGCATTTGCAGGCGCGGGTCGAGCCACGCCGGCCGCAGCTGGTTGAGCTCGACCAGTTGTGAATCGACCTCGAAGGTGGCTGGGCTGCTCGGCACGCGGTACAGGCCGCTGGTGGCCTCGTCGGCGGCGCGGGCCGCCGCCAGCGCCCGGCCCTCGGGCGCCTGCACGTACTTCTTGAGCACGTAGTACAAAAAGTTCTCGGCGCTGGAGGGCACCTGGCGCGCCTCGATGTCGCGCCACTCGGCTTGCAGGTCGGCGTGGGCGCTCTGGGCCACGTAGGCCAGCAGGGGCGCGCGGTGGCGCAGCGCAAAGCCCGAGAGCAAATTGATGAGGCTGTGGGTGTTGCTGGAGACAAAGTAGACCGGGCGCTGCCGCAAGTCGATGTGCGGTGCGGCGCTCTGCTCAACGTGCTCGTACCAGGCCAGGGTGGCCCGGCGGTAGTCGTTCAGGCCGCTTTCGAGGAGGCGCACGGCCAGCTTCTTGGGCGCGGCCTGCATCGCGCGCAGTTGCGGCAGCAGTTCGGCCCCCCACACCCGCCGCAGCCGGTCCAGGTCGTCGAGCATCAGCCCCAGCAACTCGGCCAGCGCACTCAGGTCTAGCTCAGCCTCGGTGGCTGGCAGAGTCAGCCGCAGCAGGCGCTGGTGAAACTTGTTCCACTCGATCTGATAGGCCGTCAGCATGGGGATCAGATCGTCAATGTCGGAGTGGCTGGCGATGAAGACGGCCAGCGTGTCACGCCCGTTGAAGAGCGCCCGCCGCCGCCGCGCCCGGCTGCTGACGGCCACCCAGCCGTCACCCAGCGCCACGCCATGCCGCGCGAAGACCTCGGCCGATTGGCCCAGGATGACCAGCCGCGCCGCCGCGATGCCTTCGGGCAGCCGCAGCAGGCTGTAGATGAAGGCCGACATGTCGGGCACAGCGCCGCGCGCCTGGGCGTGCAGCAGCGACTCCATGGCGGCGTGGGCCTCGACCAGGCTCTTGATCTGCACCTCCTCGCTGGAACGCAGCAGCGAGTAGTAGGTGCGCACGTAGAGCTCGATCTCCTCCGACGCGGTGTGCGGAACCTTGCGATCCATACCTTACCGAATCATGCTGCGCCGGCCGCGCCCACGCGAAGGCGGGGCATCGGTGGGGCCACGGCGGATGGGGTTCAAGATGGAGTACAGCACCACCATGACAGAGAAAGCCACGATGTCGAGCAGGAGCGCCGTGACCACCTGGATCACTGGCCGGCTCTTGATGACGCGCGTGGTCCACTCGAAGAAGGGCGGCGCCTTGTCAATCGGCAGCCAATTGATGTCGGGGATGGTCATGCTGACCGGCACGCGGAACGGCAAGAAGGGCGTGACGGCGTTGAGGTCCATGAGATAGCCGGCCAGCCAGTAGCCGCCCACGGCCATGACCACCAGAATAATAAAGCCGACGCCGCGCCAGACCGCGCTGAGCGAGCGCTTCTTGGGCTGGCGCACCCCATCTTTGAACTGATAGTTGTTTCGACCCATGTCACCCTCCTATGGTTGATTGGCGCTGCGCCTGTTTGGCCTTATCGAAGGCCGACAGAATTTTGTAATAGCCGGTGCAGCGGCACAAGTTGCCGGTCAGCGCCTGCTGCACTTCGCCCGTGCTGGGCTGCGGGCGCTCTTCGAGCAGCTTGGCTCCCGCCATCAGGAAGCCCGGCGTGCAGTAGCCGCACTGCACCGCGCCCTCATCCACAAACGCCTGCTGGAGGGGGTGCAACTGGTCTGGCCCGGCCAGCCCCTCGACCGTGATGATTTCGGCCCCATGCGCGCGCGGCGCGGGCACCATGCAGGCCATGACCGCCGCGCCGTCGACAAAGACCGTGCAGGCCCCGCACTCGCCCTCGGCACAGCCCTCTTTGGTGCCGACGAGCAGGGCGTCTTCGCGCAGCAGCCGCAGCAGGGTCTTGTCGTTGCCGCCGTGCAGCACGTAAGGCTGGTGGTTGATGCGGGTGACGATGGGCTCGCTCGCGCCATGCGCCGTTTCGGCCGCCAACGCCGCCGCCGGTTGGCCGGCGTGCGGCCCCCACAGCATCACCGGATCGGGCGGGAACTGACCGCGCGCTTGCCCGGCCACAATCGCCTCCAGCGCGCGGCGGGTGGTTACCCGCACCATGTCTAGCCGGTAGGCGGCCGGCCCGCGCACGTCGTCAATCGGCTTGGCGGCGCGCACCGCCAGCGCGGCGGCCTCGGCCATGACGGCCGGAGTGAGCAGTTTGCCCAGCAAGAAGGCTTCAGCTTCTGGCGCGCGCACAATGGTCGGGGCGACCGAGCCGAGCGCAATGCGGGCCCGCGCCACTGGCTGGGCGGCCAGCGGCGCGCCGTTGGTGTGGTCAAAATCCACGATCACGGCCGTATCGACGACCGAGATCGCCTGCGCCCGCCGCAGCGCCAGCTTGATGAACATGCCGCGCTCGCCGGCCTTGAGGGCCGGGAAGGCGATGTCGACCAGCATTTCATCGGCCGCCACCACGGTGCGGCGCACGCCGGTGTAGAAGTCGCGCAGGGCCACGCGCCGCTGCCCACGCGCGGCCGAGACCAGGGTGACGGCCGCATCCAACGCCAGCAGCGGCGTGATGGTGTCGTTGGCCGGCGAGCCGGTGATGAGGTTGCCGGCGACGGTGGCCCGATTGCGAATTTGCGGCGCGCCGACTTCCCAGCAGGCCTGCGCCAGCGGCAGGGCGCGCTCGACGATGAGCTTGGAGGCCACGCAGTCGTTGTGCGTGACCAGCGGGCCGAGGTGAATCCAGCCGGCCTCGTCCAGGCTGATCTGCGCCAGACCGGGCACGCGGGTAATGTCAATCAGCACATCAATGTCGCGCCGGACGCCGCGCTCTAGCTCGATGAGGAGGTCGGTCGCGCCGGCCACGAGGCGCGCCCGCTCGCGGTGCTGGGCCAAGTGCCGCAGCGCCTCGGCCACGGTCGTCACGCTGAGATAATTGTGCCACATACGCGCCTCACACTTCTCGGGCCGCGCCGGGGGTTGGCTCGGCGAACCCGTTCGTTGGCTGTTAGGCCACCAGACCCAAGATGGCCGGCAGGAGCTGCTTCTTGCGGCTGACCACGTCCGGCGCGTCGAGCGTGCCGTCGGGCAGGCGGTGGTAGGGCAGCTCATCGAGCACGGGGGCTTGTTTGCCGGCCAGTACCAGGCGGCTGGTGCCGCGCACCACGTCGGTGACCATGAGCACGGCCAGCCCCAGCCCGCGCGCCTCGGCCAGCGCGGCCAAGCCGAGGTTGATCTCGCCCAGCCGCCCATCGAGCTCGTGCAGGTTGGGCACTTCAACCTGGGCAATGCCGAAGGTCATGTCGCCGCCCTCGTACAGCTTCAGGTCGGTGTTGAGGATAGCTTCCATGGAGCGCACCGCCAACCCGGCCCCAGCCGCCAGCACGGCTTCGCCATAGGCCTGGAAGTTCTCGAACGGCGCGACGGGCGGCAGCAACCCCCACTTCGCCAGCCGGTCGGCGGCGTGCCGGTCGCGGGCGGTGGTCGTCGGCGAGCGCAGGATGAGGGTATCGGAGAGCAAGCCGGCCAACAGCAGCGCCGCGATGGGCGCGGGCGGCTGCAATCCGGCCGCCATGATGCGCTCACTTACCAGGGTGGAGGTGCTGCCAACCGGGTCGACGGTGAAGGGGATCGGCAAGTTGGTGGGCGAGTTGCCCAGCCGGTGGTGGTCGAGCACCTCGACTAAGTCGGCTTCTTCCAGCGCGCCAAGCGCCTGAGCCGGCTCGTTGTGATCGACCAGAATTAGGCGCATACGCGGCGGGTTGAGCACATCGGGTGAGCGGCAGACGCCAAGGTAGGTGCCGTCTTCGCGGATGACCAGGAAGTCGTCGCGCTCGTCGCGGACGACGCGCGCCCGAGCGTCGCGCACGCGCATGGTCAGGGGGAAGCGCGGCACGTCGGAATCCATGGCCGAGCGGCACGGCACCGCCAGGATGCGGGCGACCGAGACGTTTTCTAAATCGATGCGCTCATCCATCTGCTGTGAGAGGAAGCGAAAGACGCTGTCGCCCGTTACCAACCCCAGCGGCAGGCCGTCAGGCCCCACCACAGGGGCGGCTGAGTGCCCGCCGGCGGCCACGGCCCAGGCCTCGCGCAAGGGGCGGTCGGGCAAGATCGGCGGCAGCGTGCGGGCGATGCGCTCGAAGCGCGGCGAGGCGTCGGCCACCAGGCGCGGCGGCTCTAGCCCCACGGTCTTGAGCACCCAGGTGGTCTGCGAGTTCAGGGCCCCGGCCCGCGCCGCCAGGGCGTTGGCGCCGTCACGCTCGCGCAAGAGCCAGGCGTAGCCCATGGCCGCCGCAATCGCGTCGGTGTCGGGGTTAAGATGCCCGATAACGTGTACTGGATCAATGGCGCTGCGGTCAGTCATGGGTGTGCGGCTCGCTCACAGGATCAGGATACACCTTCCAGCCCAAGGCTTCCAGGTCGGTCTCGGGCAGGTAGCCGTCAGGCAGGTCGGCCAGCGCCATCTCGGCCTCGGCCGTCACCGTGCCGTCGGGCAGGCGCAGTTCGGCCAGCGCTGTCGCCAGCCGGCCGCGCCGCTTGGTGAGCTGGCCGTAGACCGTCAGCGGCTGGCCGATGGGGGTGGGCCGGCGGTACTTCACATTCAGCCGGGCGGTCAGCATGAAGTGGGTGTGAGCGCCAATCATCACTACGCGGCCGCCGGCCTCGTCGAGCAGCGCGGCCACGATGCCGCCGTGCAGCACGCCGGGATAGCCCTCGTAGTCAGCGGGCGGCGTGTACGTGGCAATCACCTCGGTGGCACTTGTCTCGTAGAACGACAAGCGCAAGCCTTTCAGGTTGCTCAGGCCGCACACAAAACAGTGGGCCGAGTTGGGCTGCTTAATCAGGTCCAAAGTTATCCAACTCCGTAGCGGTCGCGCTTAAGCGACCGCAAAAGTGTCTATCATCAAATATGGGTCGCTCATGGGGTACAGGATCGGGCAGGTACAGCCGCGATCGATATATTCCTGCACCTTGGCGCGGGCCTCGGCGGGCGTGCCGGTGGCTGAGATTTTGAGCACGAACTCATCCGGCACAAACTGCATGGCCGCGTGCACTTGCTCTAAGGTCGCGGGCCAGCCCAGGATGGACTGGACCTTCTGGACGATGTCTGCGCTCACGCCGGAGGCCTTGGCGATGTGCGGCTGTTGGGCCAGGTATTGCGTCAGCAGCAGCTTGGCCGCCTCAATGGCCTTCTGGCGGTCGTGGTCCACTGAGCACACAATTAGCTGCGGCCGGTCGATGTCGGCCAGGGTGCGGCCGGCCTTGCGCGCGCCCTGGTCTAACAGTTCCATCGCCCGGTCGTTGTACTCGGGCGGCACGCAATAGTTTAGCACTGCGCCGTCGGCAATCTCGCCGGTGAGCTCCATCATATTGTCGCCGGTCGCGCCGATGTAGATGGGCACGTGGCGCGGCTCGCGCCGGCCGTGCACCACATCAAGCTCGATGCCGGTGACATGATGAAACTCGCCGTGAAAGGTGACGTTCTCAAGCCGAAGCAGCCGGCGGAGCACCTCGACCGTCTCGCGCATGGCCAGCAGCGGCTTGCGGCGCTCGATGCCGACGTTGCGGGCCAGCGGGTCCCACCAGGCGCCGATGCCGCAGATGATGCGGTTGGGGGCCAGGTCGTCGAGCGTGAGGAAGGTGGCGGCCAACAGCCCGATGTTCCGGGTCCAGTTGTTGATGACGCCCGACCCTACTTTGATCTTACTGGTGGTGGCCGCAAAGGCCGCCATGGGCACGATGGCGTCGCACACGAGGCGGCTCTCGGCCTGCCAGACAGCCTCGAAACCCTTGGCCTCGGCGTACTGGGCATACTTGACGCCGTCGGGCAGCGGGTGGGCATCCTGCAAATAAAGGGCCATGCGGTTAGGGGTCATCGCTCTCCTCGACTACGCGTTAAGTGCCGGCGGCGGCTTGCGCGGCCAGATACACGGCCAGGTCGTCTGGGTCGTCCACATCGAGCGCCAGGCCGGGCAAGCGGCACACGCGCACGGTTGCGCCGGCCGCCTGTGCGCGCCGCTGATGTTCCCCGAAACTGTCCGCGCCAAAGGCATAGGCCAGCAGCCCCGGCGGGCGGGCGAACAGCGCGTTGGTGCCGGTCTCGTGCCGGTCGGGGGCCAGCGCCACGGCCGGCCCAGCGCCCGCGTCGGCCAGCAGCGCCTGCACCTCGGCCACGGTCATGAACGGCAAGTCGGTCGGCAGGATGAGCACCGCCTGCGCCCTACCCGTCACAGCCACCTGCGTGGCGCGTTCCAAAGCCGGGTTCAGGTCGGGCGCGCCCGCCTCTGTGACGGTGTCGGCTTTCAGGTCACGCGCCAGCGCCAGCGCCGCCAGATCGCGGCTGACCACCAGCACCCTCCCGATCTCAGGCGTCTGCGACAGCACACGCAACGTGTGGCCCAAGAACGCGCGGCTCAGTCCGGCCCGCGCCTCGGGCGACAGGACGCCCGCCAGCCGGGTCTTGGAATGCAGGAACGGCTTGACGGGCACAATGGCCCAGACCGACATGGGGCCTAGCTCGCCACGCGGGCCGGCACGGCGCGCTGCGCGGCGAAGGCTAACACTTCGGCGGCTAGCCGCGCCCGGTCGGCGTCGGTGCGCATGACCGTGTCGGTAACGAGCACGGGCAGACCGAGCGCCGCCACGGCTGGCTCTAGGTCGGCATCCAGCGCGTCGAGCACGAAGCCGGTCAACAGGTCGGCGTAGCCACGCGCCACGGACAGGGCCGAGACTTCTAGCCCCAGCTCGCCCAGCATCTTGGCGGCCGGGCCTTTGAGCGCCTGCCCGCCTACAATCGGCGACACGGCGACGACGGCCCGGCCCGCCAGCGCCGCGCGCACACCGGGCAAGCGCAAGATCGGCCCCAGGCTGACGAACGGGTTGGAGGGGCAGAGCACGACGATTTGCGCCGCCGCCAACGCCGCCAGCACCGCCGCCGTGGGCTGCGCCGTATCGTCGCCGGCGAAGCGAAAGCCGCTGACACGCGGGGCGCACAGGCGATGAACGAAATACTCTTGAAACTCCAACTCGCCTTCGTCGGTCTGGACCAGCGTGCGCAGGTCGTCGTCGGTCATGGGCAGCACGGCGGGGCCGACGCCAAGCGCCTGGCACAGCGCCGCCGTCGCGGCGGTCAACGTCTCGCCGGCCGCCAGCCGCCGCCGCCGCTCGATGTGCGTGGCCAGGTCGTGGTCGCCCAGCCGAAACCAGGTGGGGCTGCCCAACCGTTCGAGCGCCGCCAAGAAGTTCCAGGTCTCGCCGGCCAGCCCCCAGCCGGTGGCGGGGTTTGCCAGGCCGGCCAAGGTGTACATGACCGTGTCGAGGTCGGGCGAGATCGGCAGGCCCAGGTGGTCAAAGTCGTCGCCGGTGTTGACGATGACGGTCAGCGCCGCGGACGGCAAGGTCTGCGCCAGGCCGTGCGCCAGTTTCGCGCCGCCCACGCCGCCGGCCAGCGCCACCACGCGCGTTTGACTTGCCAGTTCGGTCACGAGCGCACCAAGACACTTTCCATAAGTGGCCGCCGCGTGGCCGGCTTGCCCGCGCTGGCAGGGTAGCCGAGCGTCACGAGCGCCTGCGCCTGCCACTCGGCCGGCAGGGCGAGCGCCTGGGCCACCACGTCGGGGCAGAACAGCGGCGCGCACATCCAGCACGCGCCCAGCCCTTCGGCGTGCGCGGCCAACAGTAGGTTCTGCACCGCCATCGCCACGCTCTGCACGGCCATCAAGTATTCGGCGTTGGCGCGCTTGGCGTCGGGATAGTGGTCCATATCGGCCAACGTCAGCGCCGCCACGACCACGGCGGGCGCGTTGGTCACGCGCGCGTAGCTCTTGGCGGCGTCGGCTTCTACAGCGGCGGGCGGGTCGCCGTCGGCCAGCCGGTCGGCCCGCAGTTGCGCCGCCATCGCTTCGGCCAGCCGCGCCTTGGGGCCGGCCTGGGTCAGCAGCACGAAGCGCCACGGCTGCCGGTTATGCGACGACGGCGCCCAGGTGGCCGCCGTCAGCAGTCGCTCCAGCACCGGCAGCGGCACTGGCCCTGGCTGGTAGCGCCGGATGGAGCGCCGCGCTTGGATCAGCCCCAACAGCTCGTCGGCCGGCACGCTTATTTATCCGGGTAGACGCTGTCGGGCCGAATCCTGTAGTTCACGCGCACCTGGCCGGCGATCTTGGGATAGTCGGGGTTGCCGCGATATTTGAGGTTGAGGTCGCAGATGCCCTC
>JBBRZY010000098.1:0-10108 GCA_038252885.1 Anaerolineales bacterium
AGCGCATTCGTGTAAATTCGTGTTTACGGCCGTTGTTCTCACCGCGCCTCAGCCCCACGCTATCATGCGCGCCTCGCGCGCTCCCCTCGCCCGAATCCCTCCCCTTCGTGACAATTCGTGGCAAAAATACCCAGCTCTGAAAACCTACCCCTGTCAGCCCACCTCCGGCCCCCGCGCCACATACTGCTTCGTCCGCTTCTCCACCTCGCGCCGGGTCAGCATCACCCGCCGGCCGCAAGTCGTGCACACCAGGCCAATGTCGGCCCCCAGGCGCACCACGCGCCAATCGTAGCCGCCGCAGGGGTGCGGCTTGCGGAGTTGCAGCACATCGTCGAGGCGCAGGTCGAGCGGCATAGCGCGATTATACCTGCCGCCGGGCGCGCCAGGGCCGCATGCTATAATCGCACCACCTTCCGGAGCTAACATGTCACTTCCGTCGATCCCAGATCTGCTTTCCCGGGTGCTGATCGTCTTGATCTGCTTTCCCATTCACGAGTTGGCCCACGCCTACGTCGCCGTGCAGTTGGGCGACGACACCCCGCGCCGCCTCGGCCGGCTGACCCTCAACCCGCTGTCCCACATCGACCCATTCGGCGCGATCTTGCTGCTCATTGCCGGCTTTGGCTGGGCCAAGCCCGTGCCGGTCAACCCCTACAACCTGCGCAACGGCCCCAAGATGGGCATGGTCATCGTGGCGGCGGCCGGGCCGTTCTCCAACTTCGTCCTCGCTGCGCTGGCGGCCATCCCCATTCGGCTGGGCCTGCTGGGGCTGCTCGAGAACGGCCCCTTGGCCCAAACTCTGGCGGACATCCTGGTTAATTTTGTCTACATCAACCTGGTGTTGATGCTGTTCAACCTCATCCCGATCCCGCCGCTCGATGGCTCGAAGATCCTGCGCGGCTTTGCCCCGGCCGACATGGACAACATGCTCAGCCAACTCGAACGCTTTGGGCCGCTCTTGCTCATGCTGGTGCTGGTCGCCGGCGGGCCAGTGCTGAGTGTGCTGATTGGGCAGCCGGCCGTCACGCTCTTCTACGCGCTCACCGGCTTGTAGCGCGCGGCGCGCATGGCGTCCTTTGGCCGGCAGACGCGCTATCGGTTCGGCCAGTTTTGGCGCTACCTGTGGCCCGCGCCGCTGGCAGCCGCCGACCGGGCCGAAATTGCGCAGACGCTGCCGCCGCCGCTCTTGGCGCTATTTGAGCGCCTGTCGGCCGGCGAGCAGGCCCATAGTCTGAGTGTGCTGCGGGCGGTTAAGCACAACCCCTCACCCCACGCCGCCCGCGCCGAGTTGCACCAGGCCGCGCTGTTGCACGATGTGGGCAAGCGCCGCTATCCGCTGACCTTGCTCGACCGGGTGGTGGTAGTGCTGGGCCGGCGGCTGTGGCCGGCGCGGGCCAAACAGTGGGGGCAGGCCGCGCCGCGCGGTTTCAAGCGGCCGTTTGTCACCGCCGCGCAGCATCCAGCCTGGGGCGCCGACCTGTGCGCCCAAGCCGGCGCGCCGCCGCTGACCGTGGCGCTGGTCCAGCGGCACCAAACGCCGGTGCGGGCCATGACCACACCAGAAGATGCAATGCTGGCCGTCCTGCAAGCGGCCGACGACGATGCTTAGACCACGATCCCTATGACTGTCAATGTCACCTTACTGGGCCTCGGCCGCCTGGGCGGCTCGCTGGCCCTGGCCCTCCAGCCCCACACCGAACTGCGCGTCAGCGGCTACGACCAGCAGGCCGACACCGCCCGCCTGGCGCAGAGCCGCGGCGTGGTGACCAAGGCCTATTGGAACCTGTTCAACGCCATCGAGGGCGCAGACCTGATCGTGCTGACCACGCCGCTCGACGAGCAGCACGAGATCCTCAAGCTGGTCGGGTCAGACCTGCGCGCCGGCAGCGTCACCGCCAGCGTCGGCCCGCTGTTGGCCGCGCCGCTGGCCTGGGCGTCTGAGTTCATCACCGCGCCCGAGCGCCATTTTGTGGCCGCCCACGCCGTGCTCAACCCCAGCCAACTGCACACCGGCGAGAGCGGCTATGACGCGGCGGCGGCCGATTTGTTCAAGGGCGGGCTGTGGGCGTTGGCCCCGGCCCCCGGCTGCGCGCCCGAAGCGCTTAAGCTCGTCGCCGACCTGGCGCGCCTGCTCGAAGCCTTCCCCTATTACGTAGACCCGGCCGAGCATGACGGCCTGACCGCCGCCAGCGAAGGCCTGCCCGGCATCCTGGCCTGGGCCCTGTTGCAAGCCGCCACCACTTCGCCCGGCTGGGCCGAGACGCGCAAGGTGGCCGACCGGTCACTGGCCACCGCCACCGCCGCGCTGGTCGATGTGGACGCGACGGCCCTGCGGCTCAACCGCGTCAACGTGCTGCGCTATCTCGACACGGCGCTGTCCGAGCTGCACCTGCTGCGCGAGCGGCTGGCGGCCGACGATGGCCCGGCCGTGCGCGAAGCGCTAGAGGGCGTCATCGCGCGGCGCAACGCCTGGGTGTCCGAACGTCGGCGGGGCGACTGGGAGACAGCCGAGAACCCGTCCGCCGAGGTTCCGACCTCGGGCGAGTTGATGGGGCGCTTGTTCCTCGGCGGGCTGGCGCCCAAGCGCAAAGACCAGTAAATGCCCTTCGTGTATATCGTCCGCTGCGCCGACGGCTCGCTCTACACCGGCTGGGCGGTCGATGTGCTGCGGCGCGTCAAAGCCCACAACGCCGGCAAGGGCGCGCGTTACACCGCCACCCACGGCCCGGTCGAACTGGTGTACACCGAAGAAGTGCCCACCCGTGGCGACGCCCTCAAGCGCGAGCTAGCCATCAAACATTACCCCCGCGCCAAGAAGCTCGCCCTCTGCGCCCCGCCGCCGAAGACCAAGCGTAGCCGCAAAGCGACCGCGCCAAGCCAGCCCACCCAGCCGCGCAAGCGGCCCGCGTAGCCAAGTCCAAACCCTAACCGCCGATTACTCCGACAGCCCTCCCCCGAGTCCCTAGCGCAGCATCCCCTGAGTCCCCCCTTAGTCCCCTTTCCGTCCCCCATCCTCCGCTTCCCCCCATCCGGGCCTATAATCCGACTGGAGACCCCTCATGTCCACACACACCTCGACCAAGCTCGACTGGATTCAGCAAGAACTCGCCGATCTCAAGGCGCAAGGGTTGTACAACACCATCCGCACCATCAGCTCGCCGCAGGGCGCGTGGCTGGTAGTCGACGGCCGGCGCGTGCTCAACTTCTGCTCCAATAACTACCTCGGGCTGGCTAACGACCCGCGCCTGGTGGCGGCGGCCGCCGCCGCCATGGCAGCGTACGGCGTCGGCCCTGGCGCGGTGCGCTCCATCGCCGGCACGCTGGCGCTGCACCTCGAGCTAGAGCAGCGGTTAGCCGCCTTCAAGGGCGTCGAAGCTGCGCTCTCGTTTCAGTCCGGCTTCAACGCCAACCTGGCGACCATCCCGGCCCTGGTGGGCAAGGGCGACGTCATCTTCTCCGACCGCCTCAACCACGCCTCGATCATTGACGGCAGCCGGCTGGCGGGCGCGAAGATCGTGCCCTACGACCACGTCACGCCCGCCAGCCTGCAAGCCACCATCACGGCCGAGCGCGCGGTCGGCTTCCGGCGCGGGCTAATCATCACCGACGGCGTCTTCAGCATGGACGGCGACGTGGCCCCGCTGCCGGAGATCGCCGCCATCGCCCAGGCCGAATACCTGCTGCTGATGGTCGACGACGCCCACGGCGAGGGCGTGCTTGGCCCCGGCGGGCGCGGCATCGTCGCCCACTTCGACCTGCACGGCCAGGTGGATGTCGAGATCGGCACGCTCTCCAAGGCCTTTGGCGTCATGGGCGGCGTGGTGGCCGGCAACGCCACCATCATTGATTGGCTGCGGCAGCGCGGCCGGCCGTTCCTATTCTCCTCCGCCCTCACCGTGCCCGACACCGCCGCCTGCCTGGCCGCGCTCGACATTCTCGAAGGCTCCACCGCGCTGGTCGAGCGGCTGTGGGCCAATACCAAATACTTCCAGGCCGCGCTCCAGCAGTTGGGCTTCGACACCGGCCTGAGCACCACGCCCATCACGCCCATCATGCTGGGCGAAGCCCCGCTGGCCCAGCAGTTCAGCCGCGCGCTGCTCGAAGCGGGCGTGTTCGCCATGGCGATTGGCTTCCCCACCGTGCCCAAGGGCAAGGCCCGCATCCGCGTCATGATCTCGGCCGCGCACGCTCAGGCCGACCTCGACCAGGGGCTGGCCGCCTTCGCCGCCGTCGGCCGCCAACTGGGAGTGATTGCATGAGCGCCGCGCCGACCCTCGAACAACTGACCGTCAAGGCGCGCCAGCTTGATTTGATCCTGGCGATGGATCGCCTCCGCGATGGCGCGACCGACGAACGCGAGTTGGCCGCCGCCATCGTGAGCACGCTGGCCGACGCGGTCGCGGCCGAGTTGTGCCTGCTGTGCCTGCGCGACGACGACACCGGCGTGCTGCAATGGCGCGCTCTGACCGACCGGGCCGGCCTATACGGCGACGCCGAGGCCGAGCAGCAACTGCGCGCCCTGGCCGAGCGCGCCGCCGACCTGCCCGCCGCGCAGGTGGTGCACACCGAGGTCGAGCTCACCGCCGGCCGCCGCCTAGACTGCCTGGCCGCCCCATTGCGCGTGGGGGCTGATAGCCTGGGCGCGATCTTGTTGCTCAACGCCGACCGGCCTTTCAACGCCGCCGAGATGGCCGTGGTGGATGGCGCCATCAGCCAGATCGACTCGGCCATGGGCCACGCCCACACGCTGCGCGAGTTGGCCCGCCGCCAGTTGGAGCTGGAGACCATCTTCCGCATCGACCGGCTGCGCGACCGCACGGCCGACTTTCAGCAACTGCTCGACGCGGTGCTGGCCGAAGTCTGCACCACGCTCGACAGCGAGACCAGCTTCCTGCTGCTCTACGACCGCGCCGGCAACGAGCTGGAGCTGCGCGCGCTGACCGGGGCCGACTTGTTCGGCGAAGAGGCCACCGCGCACGAGATCCGCAGCCTGTCCGAAGAAGCCGTGCGCACGGCCGAGTTGATCAACCGCGCCTACACCAGCGGCCCGCTGCGGGCGGTGGTGGGCGTGCCGCTGATCCTGAAAGACAAGCTCATCGGCGTATTGGGCGTCGCCAACCGGCGCAGCCAGCCGACCTTCACGCGCTCGCACCTCGACCTGCTGCGCGGCATCGCCAGCCAGATGGATACCGCCATCTTTGAAAGTCTGGCGACCCAGCGCATGCGCGGCGCCTTTGGCCTGTGCGTTGGCCCGCAGGTCATGGAGCGCCTGCTGACCATCTCTGACCGCGACTTGCTCAGCGGCGAGCGCCGCAGCGTCACCACCCTCTTCTCCGACATTCGCGGCTTCACCAACATGTCGGAGAACCTCGACGCCGAGATGCTGCAACTGGTGCTCAACGACCACCTCTCGGCCCTGACCGATTTGGTGCTGGCCTACGAGGGCACGCTCGATAAGTACATCGGCGACAGCGTCATGTGCTTCTTCAACGCGCCCGAAGACCAGCCCGACCACGCGCTGCGCGCCGTCAAGCTGGCGCTCGACATGCAGCAGGCGCACCGTGGCATCATGGCGCGCTGGGCCGACCGCCTGCCGCTGCCCGCCATCGGCGTGGGCGTCAGCACCGGCGAGACCATGATGGGCAACTTCGGCTCCGTCCGCCGGCTGGATTACACCGCCATCGGCCGCGATGTGAACCTGGCCGCCCGCCTGTGCGCCGCCGCCGCCGGCGACCAGACCCTCATCAGCCAGGCCACCTACGCGCTGGTCGAGCGCTGGGTGGTGGCCGACCCGGTGCCGGCGCTCCACCTCAAAGGCATCGGCGGCGACGTGCTCAGTTGGAACCTGCGCGGCCTCAAGTAGCCCCGCGTATTCCCCAAACAGGAGACCCCCATGACCATTACCTACACCTGGCTCGGGCACGGCACGGGGCAGTTGCAAATTGGCGACATCAACATCCTGATCGACCCGTTCCTCACCGGCAACCCGGCCGCCAGCGCCAAGGCCGACGACCTGAACCCGCAGTACATCCTCGTGTCGCACGGCCACAGCGACCACGTGGCCGATCTGGTGCCGATTGCCCAGCGCACCGGCGCGACCATCATCGCCAACGCCGAGATCGCCATGTGGTGCGCGGGCCAGGGGCTCACGGCCCACGGCCAGCACATCGGCGGCGGCCACGACTGGCCCTTTGGCTACGTCAAGCTCACCCAGGCGCTGCACGGCTCGGCCCTGCCCGATGGCAGCAACGGCGGCAACCCGGCTGGTTTCTTGGTCTGCACGCCCGACCAAAAAATCTACCTGGCCTGCGACACCGGCCTGTTCCCTGGCATGTCGCTCATCGGCGACGAAGGCATCGACCTGGCCGTGCTGCCCCTCGGCGACAACTACACCATGGGCCCGGCCGATGCCCTGCGAGCGGCCAAGCTGCTGCGCGCCCAGCACCTGATCCCCGTCCACTACAACACCTTCCCGCTGCTGGCCCAAGACGCGCCCGCCTGGAAGCTGGACGTCGAGGCCGCCACCGGCTCGCAGGTGCACGTGCTCCAGCCCGGCGAGAGCTTGTCCGTCTAAATTTTTCCGGCTGTTAGCCTTATTGTTAGCAGGAGTCGTGTCGTGAAACTCAAGCCCCTGGCCTTCATGCCGTTCGCCCTCAGCCTCGCCGCGCTAGCGTGCAGCGTCTTTCAGCCTGCCGCCCCGGCCACTCTAACCAGCCCTCCGCTGCCGATAACCGACACGCCCGCCGCCCAGGCCACCACGGCTGTGCCACCCGCCGCCACCGAGGCCGCCACCCCTGTGCCACCCGCCGCCACCGAGACCGTCGCCGCGCCGGCCGATACGGCCACGCCAGACGCCGCGCCCCAGTTCATCGCCTACCTCGACGCCGACCGCCAACTGTTGGTCACCAACGTCACCGGCGGCGTGCTGGGCGCCACCCTGCAGGCCTCGAGCGCCGCCGCCGAGGGCGAAGTGCTAGAGTTCGCCTGGTCGCCGTCTGGCGAGTACCTCGCCTTTGTCGGCCTCATCGGTGGCGACCCGCACCTCTACGTGGTCAACGTCATCGGCGCGGGCTCGCCGGTGGACCTGGGCTTCGGCACCAGCCTGGCCTGGTCGCCCGACAGCACGCGCGTGGCGTTTTACACCGAGTTCAATCTCTGGCAGGTGCCGATTGACGGCACTGTGCGCCAGCAGTTGACCTTCAACGGCGACCAGTGGGCCTGGGGCCGCCCGGTCTACACGCCTACCGGTGACGCGTTGTTGGCCGGCGGCGCCCGCTTCGACAACATGGGCGCGCAAGGCAACACCAGTTTTTGGCTCTACACCGTGCCGATGGACGGCAGCGGCCTCGTTACCCAATTGCCTGGCCTGGCTGCGCCGATCGACGGCCGCCTGCCGTTCGACTTACACTATTCGCCCGACGGCGCGCGGATCGCCTTCTTCACCTCCTGGCACCTTAGCGCCTGCGCCTCGCAAGCCGACTACATCGTCCTAAATGCCGATGGCAGCAACCGCCTCAGCCTCGTCAGCCCGTCCCTCGCCGCCCGTGCCGATGATGCCGCCGAAATCTACTTCCTCGGCTTAGACCTGGCCTGGACCCCCGCCAGCGACGGCCTGCTGCAAAGCGGTCTGGTGCGCACCTGCGCCGACTTCTCCGGCGCCCTGGTCGGCGACCCGCAGCTGTCCATCGTCAGCCTCACCGGCGTCGAAAGCGCGGTGGTCCTCGGCCAGTTCGACTCGCTCAGCTTCGACCGCACCGGCGCCCTCTTCGCCGCCGTCGCCCGCCCCGACAACGCCGCGCCCGGCGAGGTAAGGCTGTATGACCTGACCGGCAATGTGGTGTTGACCATCAGCCCCGGTGAGCGGGCGCAGCTGCAGCCGTAGCGCAAGAGAAAAAGATTGGCTGACAAGAAAAGCACGGACGAGGCCGCGCCTCGTCCGTGTTTTTCTTTTTCTTATCTTTGTCATTTCGAACACGTCACCCGGTCCACGGCCTCACGCGCTAGGCGGCGCGTGATCGCGAAGCATCCTTTAGGGGAAATCTCACCTCGCCAAACGTCGTCGCGTGGTGCCAACGCACAACGCCGCCGCATCGGCCAGTTGGCCTGTGCGGCGGCGTTCGTGCTATGAGCAAAAAATGAGGGCAGGGAGCTTGGGGCCTTCACTCCCTACCCGCATTCTCCCCTGTGCCCTCAATACGCACCGGCCGCGCGGCTGCATTGGCCGGCTTGGTTAGAAATCCTCAGCGCATTTCCAGGCTGTACGGCAGAACAAGCCGGTCATCCGGCAGCGGCTGGCCCTGGGCGTCAAAGGCCGGCAGGCGCGGCAGGTCCGGCTGGGTCGGATCGTACCAGCCCACCGCCAGGGCAAATATGCCCGGCGGCACCCCCGCCAACTCAAAGCTCACCGTGTCCGTCACCACCTCGCCCGCCACCCACAGCGCCGTCGGGTAGCTGTCCGCGCGCGGCATCCCGTCCTTCTGCAGCAGCACGAAACTGTCATCCGTATTGAACAGGTGCACAAAGAACTTGTAATCCTGCCCCGGCGCGGCCAGCGCCCCCCAGGCCAGCGTCAGCCGCAGCGTGTCCGCCGTGCGCTCCACATCGTAGCCGTACAGCGTCAGCGCGTCGCCAAACGTCGCCCCAACAGTCGTTTGCAGCGGCGGCACGTCGAAGCTGCGCGCCCGCCCGCGCACCGTCACGTGGCCCACTGTCACCTCCGCCCCCACCGGCTGCTCGGCCGCGTCCACCAACTGCACCAGCACCGTGTACGCGCCGGGTTGGAGCGCCGCATTGGTGCCGAAGCGCACCCGGCCCAGCACGAACGCCTCCGCCGCCCAGGTCGTCGCCGGCGAGCCGGGCGCCAGGTCGAGCACTTGTGACACCCGTGCGCCGTCCGCGCCCAGCAGCGTCCACCGCGCGCGATAGTCTTCCGCCGGCGCGGCGCTCGTCAGCCACTCGGCGCTGAACTCCGGCGCGGCCCCATGGTCGAACGCCTCTGGCAGCGTCACCGCGCCCAGCGCCAACGCCGGCGTCAGCGTCTGCGTCGCCGCCCGCCCCGCGCGCGGCGTGGCCGTACCGACCGTGACCGGCACAACGTAATCGCCCAGACTGGCGAGCGTCACCGAGTCGTACAGGTTCACGTCCAGCGTATACCCCCCCGGCGGCATCCCCTCCGGCAGCGCCAGCCGATAGAAGTCCGGCACCACTTCGCCCTTGCGCCACAGCGACGTGGGATACATGCCATACGCCAGTTGCATGTCCTGCCCGGCCCACAGCGTGCCGGCCGCGTCGCGCAGCCGCAGCGCAATCTGCTGATTAGCCGGGATCGTCGTCAGCGCGTGCCACGCTAAGTTGAGCTGCACCACATTGGTTTCAGGCATCGTCGCTTCAGCCGTCAGCAGATCAATCGCCGGTCCGAAGCTCGCCAGCGGTGGCGTGCTCGGCGCGACCGGCCCGCCGTCGTCCACCCACACCGGCGCGAGGTACACCAGCCCGCGTTGCCGCCCCTCACGCGTCAGCGCCGCCAACGGCCCATCTGGCCCCGCCGCCTGCACGGTCACAAAGTACACGCCCGGCGGGATGTCGGTCGGGATGGGCAGATTGATGATCAACTGCTTGGCGAACTGTGTACTGTCGGTGAGTGTGCCCGTGGCGCTGACCAATGACACCGGTGCTTGACTGAGTAGGTTGGAGCCTGGTACCAAGCTAAATGTGATCTGTGTGCCGACGGCTGGCCCTTGCCAGTAAGACGTAATCACTAGCGAACTGTTGCGCGCTAGATGGTCCTCGTAGTTCTGGCCGACTAAAAGGACATCGCCGGAAAAGGAAACAGTATCGTGGTGATAATAAGCCAGTTGGGCGAAGTCAATGGAGAGTGGTCTTGGGCCGGCGATTGCATAGTCGCCCAGATAGCGGCGGGCGTAACCATCAAGCAGGCCACCAGCCACAACGACGGCCAGCACTACCCCCGCCGCCCACGGCCAATAGCGCCGAATGCCATAGCTCCGCGCTCGCCGCGCCACCACCACCACGCCCGCCAGCCAGCCCAGCCACGCCAACGCACTCAACGCCTCGGCGGCGGCCCGCAGTGGTGTGCGCCCCAGCCGCA
>JBBRZY010000099.1:0-10076 GCA_038252885.1 Anaerolineales bacterium
CTGGGCGGGGTGGTGGCGGCGACGATTGTGACCGGCGCGCGCTTGAGCGCGACGGTGCCGACGAACGACTTGCCCTGGCTGATGCCCGCGCTGACGGCCGCCGACGGCGCGCTGCTTGATGCTTGCGCGGCGTGGCAGACCTGCCCGGCGGGCTTCAAATTAGCGCTGTACTTTAACGTGGGGCCGCAACTGCTGAACCCGGTGCTGCCCGAGCGCCCGGCGGAAGGCGCGCCGGGCGGCTACCCCATCATCTTTGACATCCCCAGCCAACTGCCGGGCAACCCGGCGCACTATCTGCTCAGCGCGCCACAGGTGGTGGGGCGCCCGGCCGACGCTGCGGCGCAGGCGGCCTACAACCGCGCTATGAGCGCGACGCTGCTGGGCTACCTGGCCGGGGCGGTGGCGCAATCGGCGCGCGGGCCGAACGATTATTTTCTGGACGCGCTGGTGGCGCGGATGGAAGTGCGGTTGGGGCTGTCGGGGCCGGTGACGCTCACGGGGCAGGCGCTGCGCTTTCGGTCGGCGGACGCGTGGTGGGACGTGGACGCGACTGACCAGCCGCTGGGCCTGGCCGAGCGCGAACAGGTGTTGGATTTGATGAACGTGATTTTGGAGGGCCAGCCGCCGAGCGTGGATGGAATTTTGGTGCACGCGGCGCACCGGCCTGACCGGCCGGCGCTGGACGATTGGCTGGCGCTGACGCTCAGCCCGGACGAAGTGGCGCGGGCGGCGGCGGCGTGGGTGGCGCATGGGCAGCAGGGTCTGACGCCCCCGACGGCGGCGGATTGGGCGGCGGCCGAAGGGCTGGCGCTGATTTGCGCCGACCGGCTGGCGATCGTCAGGCAGGGCGCGCTGCGGAGGGTGCCCGTGCCGCTGGCCTTTGAGCCGCCGGAGTTCTATGACGCCATGCTCCAACGCAGCGGCGGAGAGGGGCGTTACCTGGCGGCGGCCTATTTCCGGCAGCCGACTACTACAGCTACGGGGTCTTCGATTGAGCTGTGGCTGTTTGACCAGAAATACGCCGGCCTGAGGCCGCTGCGCGTGAGTGGCAACGGCTACCCGGTGGGCTGGGGGGCCGATGACGCCTATTACTACCTAGACTTGAATTCAGAGGCGAGCAGCGCGGGCAGCATCGCGGGCAGCGTGCCGCTGCGACGATACGACCCAATAACGGTGGAGACGACGACGGTGGTGGCGGCGGTCCAATTCACCAGCGAGTCGGCGTGGAGCAGCGACCGGCGCAGCCTGTTGTTCACGCAGGCAATCTCAGAGGCAACGCCCAGCACGGTCCCGTGGCTGATCACTGTAGCGCCGGCGGCGGGGGGCGCAGCGCTGACGCCGCGACGGCTGGCCGAGGGCGGCTCTTGGCCGCACTTCGCGCCGGGCAGCACCGAGGCGCACGGACTGGTCGCCTATTTACGCGATGGGCTCACCGGCGCGGCGCGCGGCCTGGAGGTGCATGGGCTGGACCTGGCGACCGGGGAGGACCGGCTGCTGTTCGACACCATGCAGATCGATGGCGCGCGGATTGCGTACGGCGGGCTGTTGAGGTGGTCACCGGGCGGCGCGGAGCTGGCCCTCACCGCTTTTGGCAGCCAAGGGACGCGCCTGTTTAGCGTGGCGGTGGCGAGCGGCGACTGGCGCGAATGGTCGGCGCCGCAGGGTTCAACGTCGAGCTATGTGGCGATCGGTTTTTCGGCCGACGAGCGCTACCTGACCACACAGAACTACCCCAATTTTCCCACGACGACGTATGCCGTGTTCGACCTGGCGGGTTCAGACAGCGGGGCGGCCCGCGCGTTCAGCGGCAGCAGCGTGGCCTGGTCGCCCACGGGGCACACGCTGGCGCTGTCGAACGGGCTGGGGGTGTTCTTGGTGGATGCGGCGACGGGCGCGTATCGGTGGCTGCAGGCGGAGGCGTGCGCGGTGAGTTGGTAGCGGCGGCGGCAGGGCGCCACAAGCCGAACAGGAGGCCGCGCTACGTCAGGGGTGGGATTCCCACTAAAGTGTGCTTCGCAATCACCCCGCGACAGTGCTGCGTTGCTATAGGGCTGTGCGCGGGGGTTGGTGAGTCCTCCCGCTGTCTTCGCACGGCCTGCTACGGCAATCAGAAACACCTGCACCACCGCAGGTGCGTGTCAGAAATCCCCATGCAACGACCGCCTCATTCAATGAGGCGGTTGTTGATGGCGTAGTGGATCATCTCGGCGTTGCTTTTCAGATTCAGCTTTTCGAGGATGCGGGCGCGGTAGGTGCTGATGGTCTTGGCGCTGAGCAGCAGCTCGTCGGCGATCTGCTGGACGGTGCGGCCGACGGCCAACATGCGCAGCACTTGAAACTCGCGGTCGGAGAGCGCTTCGTGCAGCGGCTTCTCGGAGTCGCGGTCCATGTCGAAGGCCAGCTTTTCGGCCAGCGTGCCGCTGATGTATTTGCCGCCGGTCAGGATTTTGCGGATGGCGACCACCAACTCGGCCGAGGCGGTCTCTTTGGTGAGGTAGCCGGAGGCGCCGGCCTTGAGCAGCCGGACCGCGAACTGGTCTTCGGGGTGCATGCTGAGCACCAGCACCTTGGTCTGCGGGCGCTCGCGACGCACATCTTTGAGCACATCTAGCCCGCCGCGGCCCGGCATCGACATATCGAGCACGAGCACATCCCAGTGCTCGGCGCGCACCATGGCCAGCGCCTCTTCGCCGTTGGGGGCTTCGCCCACGGCACCTACTTCGGGGATCTCGGTCAGAATTTGTTTTAACCCCGACCGCACCACGGCGTGATCGTCGGCGAGTAAGACTCTTAGCATACCGTGCTCCTTGCACCCCTGACGCGCGCCGGCTGCGGCGGGCATCCTATCCTCAGATGATGATTCAGGGCGCCGGCGGCTGCCGGAGCAGCCGGGCCAGCGGCACCTCAATTAGAACGGTCGTACCCTGACCGGCCGCGCCGCTGATGGTCAGCCGGCCATTGAGCGCGGCGATACGCTCGCGCATCCCGGCCAGACCGAGTGATTTTAGCCCGGCCGGCGCGCTGGTGGGCAGGCCGCGCCCGTCGTCCTGGACGCGCAGGGCCACGAGGTCGCCGGCCTGGGTCAGGCTGACCGTCACGCGGCTGGCCTGGGCGTGGCGGGCCACGTTGGTCAGCGTCTCTTGAAAGGCGCGGAACACGCCAGTGGAGGCGGCCGCGTCCCACTCCAGCTCGTCCAGCGGCGTGTCGAAGGTGCAGGTCAGGCCCGAGCGCTTGGCGAACTCTTGCAACTGCCACTCAATGGCGGCTGCCAGGCCAAAGTCGTCGAGCAGCGCCGGGCGCAGGTCGGTGGCGATGCGGCGCACGGTCTGGACCATCTCGTCAATCAACTGCGACAGCGCTTCGAGACGGGGGCTGACCTTCTCGGCGGCCTCGTGGCCCTCGACGGCTTTGCGAATGCGGGCCACATCCATCTTCAGGCCGGTGAGGGTGCCGCCCAACTCGTCGTGAATTTCGCGGGAGATGCGCGTGCGCTCGTCTTCGCGCGCGGTCTGCATGTAGGCGTTCAACTCGCGCAGCTGGGTGTGCGACTGCGCCAGCTCGGCCTCCATGCGGGTGCGCTCGACCACCTCGGCTTCCAGGTGGACGTTGGCGGCGGCCAGTTGGGCCGTGCGGCTGGACACGCGCGCTTCCAATTGGGCATTGAGCCGCTGGGCCTCGGCATAGAGTTGGGCGTTTTCTAGCGCCACGGCGGCGCGGCGGGTTACTTCCTGCACTACGTCCAGGTCGCCGGGGCCGTAGTGGCGGCCAGAGCCGGCGTACACCAGCGTGAGCATGCCCAGCGCTCGGCCGCTGCTGATGAGCGGCGCGTGCAGCACCGACTCGACCTGCAATTCGCGCAGCAGCGCAGTGGCCTGCGGGTCGGCCAACTGGCCGGCGAGTTGTTCGGGGGCGGATTGAGTATACCGTGGGACGCGCTGGTGCGCGGCCTGGGCAAACAGGCCGCCGGCCGGGCCAAGCTCTGGCCGGTAAAACGCTTCGAGCGCGCGCAGCAGCGGCTCGCGGTCTGGGTCGCGGTGGGCCAGGGCCACAGTCTCTACCTGACCGGCGGGCGAGAATTGGTAGATGGTGCAGAAGTCGGCCAGGGTGGGCAGGGTTTGGCGCAGCACGGTCTGGAGGGTGCTGGCATAGTCGAGTGAAGCGGCCAGCGCCCGGCTGATCTCGGCTAAGAAGGCCAGCCGCTGGCGGGCGACCTCGGCGGCGGCGCGCGCCACGCGTTCGGCCTCGTAGGCGCGGGTGCGCAGGAGGGCCTGCGCGCCCTGGCGGGCCATGGCCAGGAGCAGAGCGCGCTCTTCTTGGGGAAAGGTATGCGGCGCGACGAAGTTGATGACCAGACTGCCCAGGCAGCGGCCCTCTGCCTCCAGCGGCAGATAGGTCACCGATTGATAGGGCAGCGACTGCCGCGCCGGGGCGAAGGCCGGGAAGCGGGCGGCAAACTCGGCCGGCGTTTCGACCCACACGGCCGTGCAGGTGCGCACCACTTCGGAGGCAGGCGCGCCCGACTCGAGCGGGAAGCGGCTGACCACGGCGGCGGAGGGGAAGTTGAGCGTGCGCACTACCGCGAGCGTGACGCCGTCGTCGGCCAGCAGCACGACCGCGCCAGCATCGGCGTCGAGCACGGCCATGGTCTGCTCGATCATTACATCTAGCACGGCGTCGAGGCTGAGGGCCTCGGAGAAGGCGGCGGTGATGGTTTGCAGCCGGGCCAGGCGCACGGCCTGCTGGTCGGCCAGCCGGGCGGCGCGCTCGGCGGCGGCGCGCGCCACTTGCTCGGCGGCGTAGAGTTGGGCGTTGTCGAGCGCCAGGGCGGCGCGGTCGGCCAACTCTTGGAGAAAGGCCAGGTCTTCGGGCAGGAACGGCTGGCCGGGATAGTCGCGCAGCAGGCTGAGCGCGCCCAACAGCCGCTGGCGGTTGGAGAGCGGCGCGCCTAACAGCCCGTAGACCGGGAATTGTTGGAAGAAGTTGCGCACTTCGGGCGGCGCGGTGGTGAGCAACTCGACGGGGTCAATTTCCGGCAGGAAGATGGCGGTGCTGCCCGCTCGGCCGCCGCTGAGGCTGTCAATGGCGGGTTCGAGCAGGGTCAGTTGGCGTTCGAGGGCGGCCTGCCGCGCGGGGTCGGGGTGGTAGGCGGCGGCGGTGGCCAGGGCGCGGGTGCTGGGCGAGTAGACGCGCAGCACGGCCAGCCCGCCGATGTGCGCGCCCGCCTGCCGCGCGACGAGATCGAGCACGGCCTGATAGTTGGCCCCGGCCTGGGCCAGGGGTTGGGCGGTCTCGGCCAGGGCGGTGCGGCGGCGCTCGAGCTGCTTGCGGGCGGTGATGTTACGGACGATGACGAGCACGGCCGGCTGCTGCTCGTGCTCGATGGCGGTGGCGGCCACCTCGACTTCCAGGCTGCGCCCGCGCTGGGCCGCGCCGGCGAGGGTCTGCCAGCGGACTTCGGTGAGCGGCATGGGCGCAGGGCCGTTGAGCTGTTGGAGCGCGCCGGCCAGGCGGGCGCGGTCGTCGGGATGGACGAAGGTGGTGAGCACCGGCTGGCCCACCAGGGCGGCGGGCTGCTCGGCGCCCAGCAGGCGCGCGCCGGCGGCGTTGATGTAGACCACCTGCCCGGCCTGCATGACGAAGACGGTATCGGGCGAGAGCTCGACCAAGCGGCGGTAGTGTTCCCAACTGACGCGCAGTTCGGCCTCGGCGGCGCGCCGCTCGGCGTCTTGGCGGCTGAGGGTGTCGGCCATGTGGTCAAAGGCCAGGGCCAGTTGGCCCAGCTCGCCGCGGTCGTGCTGGAGGTCGGTGCGGGCGCTCAGGTCGCCCACGGTCACGCGGCGGGTGGCGCGCAGCAGTTCATCGACCGGGCGCAGCAGCAGGCGGCGGCTGGCCTGCCAGATGGTGATGAGGGCCAGCGCTTCGAGCAGCACAATCGCGGCCAGGTTGCGAAGTTGAATGCTGTCGGCGGCGGCATAGACGGCCTGCGGCGGGCGGCCGAGGGCCAGGTAGAGCGGCTGGCCGCCCAGGTGGTGGAGCACCAGCGTGGCATACAGGCGCGGGGTGGCGTCTAGCCCGGGCAGTTGGGTGACGGCCGGCTGGCCGGTGAGCGCCCGCTGCGCGAGCGCGTCGGCCGCGTGGTTTTCGCCCAGCCAGCGGTCACTGTCGGGGGCGTGGGCCAGCACGGTGCCGTTGGCGTCAAACAGCAGCAGGTCGGTGTCGTCGGGCAGGGGGATGTTGGCGGCGGCCTCGTTGAGGGCCAGCAGGTTGAGGCCGAGGGAGGCCACGCCGCTGACCTGACCCTGGCTGTTGCGCACGGGGTAGCCCAGGCCGAGCGTGGGCCGGCCGGTGCGTCCGAGGACGTAATCGCCGACGGCAAAGTCGTTGGTAGACAGCACCCATTGATACCAGGCGCGGTCACTGACGTTGACGGTGCTGGTGAGGGGGAGGGCGGTGCAGTAGACGTTGCCGTGCAGGTCGGCGAGGCCCAGGCCGCTGTAGGCGGGGTAGAAGGGCAGCAGTTCGGCCAGGCGCGCCGAACAGGCGGCCGGGTCGCCGGCTTGCACCTCGGGGAATTGGGCGATGAGGGCGAGCAGGCTGCGGGCGTCGGCCAGGCGCTGGGCCTGCGAGGCGGCCACCAGTTCGCTCAGGCGCAGCAGGTCTTGTTCGGCCTCTGCGCGGGCGCGGCGGCTGCTCTCGTAGCCGGCATAGACCAGCAGGACGGTGGCCGGCAGCAGCACCAGGGCCAGCAGCAGCGTCAGGCGGATACGCAGGCTGGCGCCGCGCCCACGCGCGGGACGCTCGCTGGTTGGGCGCTCGGCGGAGGGCGGGTTACGCATGGGCCTCCACCGGAATGCGGACCGTGACGCGCGTGCCCTGGCCGGGCGCGCCCTCGATGCGCAGTTCGCCGGCCAGTAGATTGACGCGCTCACGCATGCCCAGGAGCCCGAGCGAGCGGCGGCCGTTGAGCGCGCCGGTAGAAATGCCGCGGCCGTTGTCGTGTACCTCCAGCTCCAGGTGGGCGGGGGCCAACTCTAGTCGGGCGGTCACGACGGTGGCCTGGGCGTGGCGGGCCACGTTGGTGAGCGTCTCTTGAAAGACGCGGAACAGGGCCGTCACGGTCTCGGGCGGCAGCGTGGCCTCTTGGGCGTTGGTGGTGAAGGTGCAGCGCAGACCGGAGCGCTTCTCAAATTCTTGCAATTGCCACTCCATGGCGGCGGCTAAGCCGAAGTCGTCGAGCAGGGCGGGGCGCAGGTCGGTGGCGATGCGCCGCACGGTTTTGACGGCGTCGTCGAGCAGCGCCAGCAAGCCCTGGACCTCGGCCTGCGCGCCCTCGGGGGTGAGTGTGGGCAGGTTCTTCGACAGCCGCGACACATCCATTTTAAGCCCAGTCAGCGCTCCGCCCAACTCGTCGTGGATTTCGCGCGAGATGCGGGCGCGCTCGGTTTCGCGGGCGGCTTGCAGGTGGCCCGAGAGTTGGCGCAACTGGGCCTGCGAGGCGCGCAGTTCGCTCTCGATGCGGAGTTGGTTGGTCACATCACGGCTGATGCCGGTGAGGGCGATTGGCTCGCCGGCCGCGTTGAGGGTGATTTCGGCGCGCGCGGCCAAGACGCGCTCTTGCCCATCGGGGCGCACAATGCGGTGCTCGTACTCGTAGGACTGGCGCTGCTCAAGCGCGCTGCGCACGGTGCGGCGCACAAACTCCAGGTCGTCGGGATGGATCAGCGCCTGGAAGCCCTCGTAGGTGGCGGTGAAGGTGGCGGGGTCGACGCCGTAAATATGATAGAGCTCGTCGGACCAGGTGACGACGTTGCGGGCGATGTCCCAATGCCAACTGCCGAGGGAGGCAATCTGCTGGGCCTCGGCCAGGCGGCGCTCGCTCTGGCGCAGGGTTTCGGTGCGCTCGTGCACGCGGGCTTCGAGCAGGGCGGTCTGCTGTTGAGCTTCGGCGTAGAGGCGCGCGTTCTCCAGCGCCAGGGCGGTGCGGTGCGCCACTTCATCGGCCAGGGCCAGGTCGGCGGGGGTGTAGCGCGGCGCGTGTTGGCGCCCGAGCAAGATGACGCCGAGGGTTTGGCCGTGGGCGACCAGCGGGGCCAGGAGGGCCGACTGGATGACCAAGGCGCGCAAGGCCGAGCCGGTGGGGGCGGGCAGGCTGTTGAGCAGCGCCTCGCTGAGGCCGGTGACAAGCTGGGCCTGACCGGATTGCAGCACCTGGGTCAGCAGGCTGTGGGCGTTGTGCGGATCGGGTTGGTAAGCCTGGGCGGCCTGCACTAATAAGGGCGCGTCGGCCGGGTCGGCTTGGGCGTAAGCGGCGGCGTGGATGGCCCCCCCGGGCTCAAACAGATAGAGCACGCCTAGATCGGCCAACTCGGGCACGAGCAGCGCCAGCAGTTCGCTGGTGAGGTGGGCCGCATCGAGGGCGCTGCCGAGCAGCGCGCCGGCATCGGCCAGCAGGCGTTGGGCCTGGGCCGCGCGTTTGATGGCGGTGATGTCGTGGAAGATGTTGACGGCCAGCACGGCGCGGCCGTCGGCGTCGAAGATGGGCCGGGCGCGAATCTCGGACCAGTACTCGGCCTCGCCGTCGGCGGTGCGGAAGCGCACCAGGGCGGAAGGCTCCGGCTCGCCTTGCAGGGCGCGCCGGCCGGGCAGGTCTTGGAGTGGAAAGGGCTGACCCTGCTCGTCGAAGACGTGGAAGCGGCGCAGCACGTCGCCAGGGGGCGCGGCCACCAGCGCTTCGGCGGTGGCGTAGCCGAGCAGTTGGGCGGCCATGTCGTTGGCGTAGACCAGCACCCCGGCCGCGTCGTGGACGGTGACGCCCTCGGCCACGCCGCGCAGGATGGCGGCGATTTGGTCGCGGGTGGCGCGCAGGGCCTGGGCGGCGGCTTTGCGTTCGTGAATGTCGAGGCCCGAGCCGATGTAGCCGGCAAAGCTGCCGTCGGTGGCGTAGCGCGGCACGGCGGTGCTGACGACCCAACGGTATTCGCCGTCCTGGCGGCGCAATTGAAACTCTAGCTCGAAGGGCTGGCGCGCGGCGAAGCCGGCCCGGTAGGCGCTGAGGGTGCGCTCGAAGTCGAGCGGGTGCAGGCCGGTGGTCCAGCCATCGCCCAACTCGGCTTCGAGCGGGCGGCCGGTGAAGGCGAGCCAGGTCTGGTTAAAGAAGTCGGCCAAACCGAAGGGGTCGGCCATCCAGACCATGACGGGGGCGGTGTCGGCCAGGATGCGGAAGCGGCCTTCGCTCTCGCGCTGCGCGGCCTCGGCGGCCTTGCGCTCGTGAATGTCGAGGGCCGAGCCGATGTAGCCGGCAAAGCTGCCATCGGGCGCATGGCGCGGCACGCCGATATCCACGACCCAGCGATATTCGCCGTCGTGGCGGCGCAGGCGGTATTCTATCTCGAGGGGCCGGCGCTGGGCGGTGGCGGCGCGGTCGAGGCGCATGACGCGTTCGAGGTCATCGGGGTGGACGTTGTCGAGCCAGCCCTGGCCCTTTTCCTGTTCCAGGGTGCGGCCGGTGAAGTTCAGCCAGGGCTGGCTGAAAAAGTCACACTCGCCGTTGGCGTTGGCCATCCAGACCAGCATGGGGGCGTGATCGACGAGGATGCGGAAGCGGCCTTCGCTCTCGCGGGCGGCCGACTCGGCCGTCTTGCGGGCGTGCACATCGGTGATGGTGCCGACCCATTCACGCAGTTGGCCGTCGGGGTTCAGCAGCGGAATGGCGCGCAACTCGGAATGGCACCACTCGCGGCCGGGGGCGTGCCACAGGCGGCCGAGGCTCTGGAGGGGCCGGCGTGAGCCAACCGCCTCGGCCCAGGCGGCGCGCACGGCCGCGCGGTCGTCGGGGTGGAGCATTTCGAGCCAGCCCAGGCCCTGGTGCAGGGGCCAGGGTTGGCCGGTGTAGGCGGCCCAACTCGCCTGTTCAGTGACGAAGTAACCGCGCGGGTCGGCGCTCCAGACGATGGCGCTGTGGGCCTCGACCAGCGAACGATAGCACTCCTCACTGCGGCCCAGGGCCAACTCGGCGGCCCGGCGCTCGGCCCGGTCTTGCGCGCCGCGCCGCGCCCGCGCCACGGAGGGCCCGAGCC
>JBBRZY010000100.1:0-10065 GCA_038252885.1 Anaerolineales bacterium
ATCGACGCGGACGGCCTCAATATTCTGGCGGAGGAGCCCGGCTTGCTGGCGGCGCGCCGCGCGACGACCGTACTGACGCCGCACCCCGCCGAAGCGGCCCGGCTGTTGGGCCTGGGCCGGCAACTGCGCGCCCTGATCGTCAAGCGCGGGCAGAGCGGCTCCACCGTCTTTGCCGACGGCCGCCGGATCGACGCGCCGCCGTTCGCCGTGACGGTGCTCAACGTGCTGGGGGCCGGCGACGCCTACGTGTCTGGCTTTCTCTATGGCCTGCGGCACGGGTGGGACTGGCACAAGTGCGCCCGCTTCGGCAACGCCACCGGCGCCATTGTGGTCACACGCCACGCCTGCGCCAACGACATGCCCTTTGAACAAGAAGCCCTGAATTTCGTCGCCCAAGGAGGCGGATTCGAATGAGCGATTTAAGAGTGGGTTTGATTGGCTGCGGCAACATCGCCGCGCGCGCGCACGCTCCAGCCCTGCACGCGCTGGACGGCGTCAAGGTCGTCGGCGTGTGCGACCCGGCGGCGGCGCGGCGGCTGCCGTTGCAACTGATGTTTGATCTGCCCGAGTCGGCCAGTGTTGATAACTATCAGCAGTTGCTCGATCTCGGTGTGGACTATGTGGCGGTCACCACCCCGCAGCAGTTCCGCCGGCCGATCATCGAGGCCTGCGCGGCGGCCGGCGTGCACGTGCTCACCGAGAAGCCCATCGCCACCGTGCCGGCCGACGCGGCCGCGATGGTAGCGGCGATGCGGGCCGCCAACCTGCGTTACGGCATGTGCCACAACTATCTGTTCTTCCCCGAGTTCATCCTGGCGCGCGAGTTGATTCAGTCTGGCGCCATCGGCCGGCTGGGGCATGTGCAGTTGAGCTTCCTGGGCCTGCCCGACCACCCCGGCGCGGCCGAATATCGCCCCAAGTGGCGGCACGACCCCAGCGAGGCCGGCGGCGGCATCCTGATGGACATCGTCCACGCCATCTACTTGAGCGAGTGGTATCTCGACAGCCCCGTGCGCACGGTCAGCGCGGTGGTCGACAACCTCAGCCACCCCGGCGACGGCGTGGAAGACTTCACCCTCGTCAACCTGGCGGGCGACCACGGCTACACCACCGTGCAGTTGTGGTGGGGCGGGGGCGCCAACGGCTTCGAGTTCAGCGGCACCGAGGGGCGCATCATGCTGTTCTACAACGACTTCTCCACCGGGCCATTCACAACCATCCAGAGCTTCACGCTCGTCAACAAAGACGGCCGCCAGGACTTCATGCCGCGCGGCGAGCGCGCCGAGGTCGAGAACTTCATCAGCCTGCACGCCGACTTCATCGAGGCCGTCCGCACGGGGCGCGACCCGATTGCGCCGGCCGAGAGCGGCCACCGCACGATGGAAGCGGCGCTGGCGGCCTATCTCTCGGGCGCGGCCGGGCGGCTAGTGTCGCTGCCGCTGCCGGTGGATAGCCCGCTGTATCTGCGCGGCGTGGCCGGCCTGGCGGAGATGACGCCCGGCGGCAACAGCGCGGCGCACCGGGCCGGCATCTTGGGGTTGAAGCCGCCGGCCTAGGCCGCGCCAGGAGCATGTGATGAAAATTGGCCTGTACACCGATTGCCTGCAAGACCTGAGCCTCACCGCCGCGCTCGACTTCGCCGTTGCGGCCGGGCTTGAGGCCGTGGAGTTGGGCACCGGCAACTTCTCTAACGCGCCGCATATCAATGTAGATCGCGTGCTGGATGAGCCGGGCGAGGCCGAGGCGCTGCTGCAAGCCGTGGCCGAGCGCGGGCTGATCATCAGCGCGCTCAACTGCAACGGCAACCTGCTCGACGCGCACCCGCAGCGCCGCCGCCAGTCGCAGGAGACCTATCACAAGACCGTGCGCGCCGCGCAGAAGCTAGAGTTGAACACGGTCGTCACCATGAGCGGCTGTCCCGGCGACCTGAGCACGGGCGAGTATCCGAACTGGGTCACCTGCACCTGGCAGCCGGAGTTTCTGGAGCTGGTTGAGCGGCAGTGGTCCGAGGCGGTCGAGCCGTTCTGGCAAGTGGCTGGGCCGTTCGCGGCGGCGCATGGCGTCAACGTCGCCATCGAAATGCATCCGGGCCAAGCGGTCTACAATACGCGCAGCTTGCAGCGCCTGCGGGCGCTGGCCGGCCCGAGCGTGGGAGCCAACCTCGACCCCAGCCACCTGTTCTGGCAAGGCATGGACCCATTGGCAGTGGTGCGCGCGCTGGGGCCGGGCGGCGTGTTTCACGTCCACGCCAAAGACACCCGCCTCGACCCGCGTGAGATCGCCGTTAACGGCGTGCTCGACACGCGCGCCACAACCCTGGTGGCCGAACGGGCCTGGTCGTTCCGCACGGTCGGCTATGGGCACGACGCTGGCTGGTGGCGCGACTTCATCAGCGCGCTGCGGCTGATGGGCTACGACGGCGTGCTGAGCATCGAACACGAAGACCGCCTGATGGGTTCCCGCGAGGGCATCCACAAGAGCGTAAACTTTCTGAAACCCTTGTTGCTGCGCACGGCAGCCGAAACTTGGATCGTCTAACCGGAGGCAGGCATGAAACTTTCTGGCGCTCAAATCATCGCCCACTCGCTGGTCAAGGCCGGCGTGCCTTACGCTGCCGGCATCCCTGGCCACGGCATCTGGTGTCTCACCGACGCGCTGCTCGACGTGCGTGACCAGCTCCAGAGCCTGATCGTGATGCACGAGCAGTCGGCGGTGCACCTGGCCGACGGCTACTTCCGCGCCTGCGGCAGACCCATGGCCGCCTTCACCTCCATTGGGCCGGGTTCGGCCAACACCATCATCGGCCTCGGCACGGCCTTTGTCGATTCGAGCGCCGTGCTGCTGATGACCGGCTCAGTGCACACCTACATGCGCGGCCACGCCGTGATGCAGGAACTCGACCGCAACCAGGCCGCCAACAACCTGCGGATGTTCGAGCCGGTGAGCAAGCGCCAGTATCAGGCCGCCACCGCCGAGGGGCTGCCCTACATCATGCACCGCGCCTTCAACACCATGCTCAGCGGGCGGCCGGGGCCGGTGCACCTCGACCTGCCGATGGATGTGCAGGCCGCCACGGTTGAAACCGAGTTGCCGAACTTCGAGCAGCGCATCGCCAGCGGGCGCGCGCGGCCCGACTCGACGCTGGTAGAGCAGGCGGCGCGTTTGCTGGCCGGCGCTCAGCGCCCGGTGATCGTGGCCGGTGGCGGCGTCATCCTGGCGGACGCGGCCAAGGAACTGGTGGAACTAGCCGAGTACCTGGGGGCGGCGGTCGTCACCACCTGGCAGGGTAAAGGCTCGATCCCTGAAGACCATGAATTGAACGCTTGGGCCATTGGCACCACGGCCAGTCACAGCGCCAACGCGCTGGCCTCTAAGGCCGATGTGCTGCTGGCGGTCGGCTGCCGCTTTGTCGATTGGAGCTCGTCGTCGTTCCGGCAGGGCGTGTCGTACACCATCCCGCCGACCAAGCTGATCCACCTGGACGTGGACGCCTCCGAGATCGGCAAGAACTACCCGGTCGAGGTGGGACTGGTGGCCGACGCCAAGGCCGGGCTAATTGATCTGATGGACGCCGTGCGGCAGGCGCGCCGTGCCGCCGATTACAAATCATCCGACTACTTCGCCACCATCCAGGCCGAGAAGGCGTCGTGGGAGAAGCTCTTAGGCGAGAACCGCGACTCGAACAGCACGCCGGCCACGCAGGCGCGCGTGATGAAAGAACTGCGAGCCGTGCTCAACCGCGACGCCATCGTCACCTCCGGCGCGGGGCTGGTGCAGGCGGCGGTCCGGCAGTCGTTCCCGGTCTACGAGCCGCGCACGCACATCACCAGCGGCGGCTTCAGCAGCATGGGCTTCACCGTGCCGGCCGCCCTCGGCGCGCAGTTGGCCTTCCCTGGCCGGCAGGTGGTCGGTTGTGCCGGCGACGGCGACTTCATGCAGACCATGCAAGAGATGGCGGTGGCGGCCATGTACAACCTGCCAGTGCTGTTCGTGGTTCTCAACAACTCCGGTTTTGGTTCCATCAAGGGCGGGCAGACCGGTAACTTTGGCCGCACCAACGTGGTCGACTTTGAGCACCGCGACGGCAGCCTGTACTCGCCCAACTTCTGCCAGACGGGCGAGGCCTTTGGCTTGCATGCCCAGCGCATCACCGCGCCCGATGAGGTGCAGCCGGCCGTGCGCCGGGCGCTGGCGACCAACGGCCCGGCGCTGATCGAGGTGTTGGTGGAGCGCAAGCTCGGCACGGCCACGGTCAACACCGGCTGGTGGGATATGCCCGTGCCCGCCTATTTGCCCCAGCAGCGGGCCGCCTATGAAGCCGGCCGGGCCGAAGAGACGCTCGGCTAGGCCGACGTTCGCCCCAAGAACGCTTAATCACAAAGCGCCTCGCAGTTGCGAGGCGCTTTGTGATTCGAGAAACTGGTCGGCTACTGGCCCCAGTAACCGCGCGCACTGTTGAGGGCGGCGTCGCTGCTGGCGGCTGCGGCGCTGTCGAGTTGCGGCGCGCCGAGCAGTTGGCTGTTGTCGGCTAGCAGCACCAGTTCAACCGTCGCGCCGGGTTCCAACGCTTCCTTGGGGATGTTGGTCTTGCCCAGCGGCACGAGCACCATCCCCCGGCTGTCGGTCAGCTCAACGACATAGAACGCCAACTTGCCGGTCTCCGGCGCGAGGATGGCTTCCGTCACACTTCCCAGCAGCAGGCCGTTGCCGTCCTTAAGCTCCGCCCCCAGCAGGTCGGTGGCGTAAGCGATCTTGTGGATGGCGTTCTCGGGTGTGCTATTGCCCGCCTGGCAAGCGCTGCTAAGTTTGCCGACGCGCACGACCCCACTCCAGTAGGCGCGCACACTCTCCTCCCAGGTGTTCGGAAAGAGCGCCAGCGGGTCGGCGAAGGTCGGGCTGGCCGCGACTGAGTCTGGCCCGAGGTAGAGCGCGATGGCCTGGGTCTCAGCATTGACGATGCCGCTGTTGATGGTGGCGGCCTCGAACGGGATAACGAGGCGGCTGCCAGCGGCCAGGTTCAGCGCCCCATCCGGCGCGATGAGCATGTAGATGATGTAAGTCTCGCAGGTGTTGATAACGTAGTCGCTGATCTGGCCGAGCACGACGCCGTTCAGGCCCGTCACCTTGAAGCCGAGCAGGTTGGTCAGGCGCGTTAGCTCCTCGCGCCGGTCGGCGGGCTCAACCGCCGCCAGGTTAGACTGCGGCGGCGGCCCGGTCGGCGTGGGGGCGGGGGTGTTGTCGGCGGCGGGCGGTAAGGTTGCGGCGGCCCCTGCGCCCGGCGTAGCGCCATCGGCTGGGGTCGTGTCGGTGCCGGTTGTGCCACCTGGCTGGCAGGCGGCCAGCATAAACGTGGCGGCCACCAGTGTCATTCGATACCAATTTCGATTCATGCGGCTGCGTCTCCTCGGTCACCCCCAACGGCCGGGCGGCTGCGTGCGCCGCGCCGGTGAGGAGAGCATAGCGCCAAGCTGACTATCTGCCATGTACCTTCGGCTAAAAATGTACCGGGCCAGTCAACATGGCTGACTGGCCCGGCCGAGGGAACGCCCTAATATACACGGCGCTCGATGCTGGTGACAAACCGCCAGCGCCTATTGCGTCGCCGTGATGCCGCCGTCGAGGTACAGAATTTGGCCGGTGATGAAGTCGGAGGCCGGTGAGACGAAGAACAGCACAGCCTGCATCACTTCTTCCGGCTCGGCCACGCGACCGAGCGGGATGCGGGCGGTGAGCGCGGCGTAGAACTTCTCGTCGGCCAGCATGGCCGCGATCATCTCCGTGCGCACGAAGGTCGGGGCCACCATGTTCACGTTAATCTTGTGCGGGGCCAGCTCGGCCGCCAACTGCTTGCACATGGTGCCCAGCCCGCCCTTGGCGGCGGTGTAGGCGGTGTAGCCGCGCCCGCGCAGCCCGAGCAGCGTGCGCACCGAGCCAAGCTGCACCTGCTTGCCGCCGCTGCCCTGCGCGATCTGGTGCTTGGCGGTGGCCTGCGCCAGAAACAGCGCCGACTTGAGGTTGCCCGAGTAGACGTAGTCGAAATTGGCCTCAGTCACGTCCAGCAGCTTCTCTTCGCGGTTGAGGCCGACGCAGTTGACCAAAATGTCAATGTGGCCCAACTGCGCGGCCACGTCGTCGGTCATGCGGCGGATGTCTTCGACCGAGTGGGCGTCGAACGGGGCGGCGTAGGTCGCGTAACCCTCGCCCTTCAGCGCGTCGGCCAGGGCGTGGGTCTTCTCGGCGTTGTGCCCGGCGACCGCCACCGTGGCCCCGGCCGCCGCCAGGCCCCGGCACACTGCTTCGCCGATGCCGCCGTAGCCGCCCGGCACCAGCGCGACCTTGCCGTCCAGCCGAAAGAGTTGGCTTACTGATTGAGGGGTAATAGTTGTCACGATTACGTTCCTTCACTTGGTTGATAGCGCGCGTGGGGCGTTCAATTGAACGCTCCCACCGTTACATCAGCAATTGGCCGGGCAACGACGGTCTGCGTTGCCCCTTGCCATCGCACCGCCCAAAAGCATCCGTTACACCATCCGTTGCCCGAAGCGCGGCACGACCTGCTCGCTGAACAGCCGCATCCCTTCGGTGCCGGGCGCGTCCATGAACCAGAGCATGAAGTGGCTGACGCCCAGCGCCATATAGGCCCGCAGTTGTGGCCCGATTTCGTCGGGCGTGCCGATCAGCCAGGCGTCGGTCAGGTACTTGGGATAGGCGTCGCTGTCGCCGCTGACGAACGCCAGAAAGTCGGCGTCAGTCGGCGTGGGCGCGCCGGCGGGCGTGAGCGCCAGCATGGCCCGCACCTGCGCCCGCACCCCCGCCGCATCCGTCGCAATCAGGATTTGCGTCTCGTGGCTGATCTCTAGCTCGTCGAACGGCCGGCCCACGGCGTCACAGGCAGCCTTCAGCCCCGCCAAACGGCGCGTCATCTCGGCCAGGCTCACCGGGGTCGAGTTCCAGCCCTGGCCCAGCCGCGCGCAGGCGTCGAACGTCAGCGGGTGCGCCTCGCCGAACCAAATGGGCGGGTGCGGCTGCTGCACGGGCGCGGGCTGGCACACGGCCTCGGTCACATGGTAGTAGCGGCCCGCGAACGTCAGCGGCTGGGCCTCGGTGGTCTGCCACAGCTTGAGCGTCAACGCCAGCCCTTCGAGAAAGTCGGGCATGCGGTCTTCCATCGCCAGCGGCCAGGGCAGGCCGTAGGCGTGGTGCTCGGCCCCGCGCGTGCCGGTGTCGGCGAAGTAGATGAAGCGCCCGCCTGAAAGCTGGTCAAGGGTCGCCATCATCTTGGCCGCCAGCGCCGGGTGCCGAAAGAAATGCGCCTGGTGGATGATGCCGAGTTTGGCGCTTTTGGTCGCCCCGGCGATGGCCGCCAGCGTGGTCCAGCCCTCAAGGATGGCCTGCTCTTGCCCCAGCATGAGGTGATCGGCCACCCAGATCGAGTCGTAGCCCAGCGCCTCGGCCAGCAGCGCGCCGTCCAGCGCCGCTCGCGCGTCCAAGCGCGTCACGCTCGGCGTGCGGAACAGGCCGCCGCCGGGCCAGCCGAAGATCGGCACGCAATAGCCAAACTGAATCGGTCGGGTCATCGGCATCTAAGCCACCCCGTAGGCCAGCGGCTCGCCGCGCAGGTGGTGCTGCACGTTGAGCCAGATGTTGAGCGAATCGCGCACCCAGGTCCACGGCCCTTGCCAGCCGGTGTGCGAGGTGATGGTGACATTGGCGCTGGGGTCTTCGTGCAGGGCCTGCATCGGGTCGTCGGTCGGCAGCGGCTCTTCGTAGAACACATCCAGCCCCGCGCCGCCCAGCCGCCGCGCTTGCAGGGCCGCCACCAGCGCCGGCTGATCGACCAGCTTGCCGCGCGCCGTGTTGATGAAGTAAGCGGTCGGCTTCATCAGCGCGAACTCCCGCGCGCCGATCGTGAGCTCCGTCTCGGGCGTGATGGGCAGGTGCACGCTGAGCACATCCGCCTGCCGGAACAACTCATCGCGCTCGACGTAGGTCAGGTGATACTGCGTTTCAAGCTCGGGGAAGCGTACCCGGTCCCAATACAGGGTACGCATCTGAAAAGCGTGGGCGTAACGCGCCATCGGGCGGGCGATCTCGCCGAAGCCCAGCAGGCCCAGCGTGTCGCCCTCGACGATGCGAAGCTGCGGCACGGTCGCGCCCCAGCCGCGCGTTTGGTACAGGCGCTGTTCCATCTGGCGGCGCTGCTCGGGCATCTGCTTATAGTGATTGAGCAGCATCGCCCAGGCGTGCTCGGCCACGGTGTTGTAGTTGATGAGCGGCGTGGCGCAGACCGGCACACCCATCGCCCGCGCGGTGTCGAGCGGCACGCCGCGATGGTCAAGGCCCAGGTGTTGGATCAGCCGCAGCTTGGTCCCGCGCGCCAGCACTTCCGGCGGCACGCGCTCCTTGTGCACCACCAGATAGTCCAGGTCGGCAATCACCGCTTCCAGCTCGGCCAGCGTGTGCAGCTCGTGCAGCTTGAGCTCATAGCCTGCGAACAGCTCGTCGAACGTGGGCGCGGCCGGCAGCGCGGCGGGGTCGTCTGGCTTTAGCAGCGCGAACCATTCGTGCTCCGGCTGGCCGGGCAGGCGCACGCCCAACAGCACGTTGCCAATGTTGTCCCACACGCCGATCTGGATCACGGTCGCACCTGCCCCCAGGCCCGCGCAAACGTGCGCTTGCCGTTCGCCAGAATCGCGGCGGCGTCTTCCTCGCCCGGGATCGGGCGCAGCTCCATCGAGATGATCGGCCGCGTGCCCAGGCGGCCGGCCGCGCGCTCCCAATAGCCGATGTTGTCCAATTGGCGCAGATACTCCACCAACTCTGGCAGGTCGTTGCGGCCCAGCGGGTGGCCGAAGCGCGGGTGAAAGTCGCCGTAGAGCGCGTGGCCGGGGTGGTCGATGACGCAATTGCCGATGTGCGCGTGGATCATATACGGCGCGGCCGTCGCCAGCGCCTCGGCCGAGGTCTCGCCCAGCAGGGGCAGGTGGCTCAGGTCAAGCGTCAGGCCAAAGTTGGGCCGGTCCACCGCCTGGGCCAGCGCGGCGGCTTCGGCCGTCGGGCCGATGAGGCGCTTCTTCTCGATGTCGCGGTCGAAGTTCTCGAGCGTCAGGAACAACTGCCGCTCGCGTGACTGGCCGGCGGCGTAGTCACACAGCACCTGCAGGTCTTCCGCCAGGCGCGCGGTGGCGGCCTCGCGCTGGTCGGGCGCGGTGTCGAGCGGGCCTTGCACCATCGCCATGGTCGCGCCAAAGTCAATCGCCTCGTCAATCAGCGTCTTAACGCGGGCGAGGGCGGCCTTCCGCTTGTCGGCGTCGGCGCTGCCCGGCTCCAGCTTCTCCAGCAAGATCGGCAGCACCGCCAGGTAGACCACCTGCATCTGGGCCTGGGCCAGCAGCGCCTTGGCCTTCTGGCGCACCTCCGGGTTCTTGATCGGCGCAATCTCAATTGCCCCAAAGGCCGGGTCGGTGTAGATGGTGGTCAGCGTCTCCAAGATCGGCCCCTCGCCGGTCCGGCATTCCAAAAAGATCAGCGGATGCACCACGCCGAAATCCAACAGGTGTGAGTAGCTGCTCATGCGCTTGTCTCCGTTGAGGGGATTGTGCTCGATTGCAAGATTTCCGTCAGTGTCAGTATCCGGCCCGCGCGCTCTGAACTCAGCAGCCCGGCCACCAGCGCCAGTGAGCGCAGGCCCTGCTCGCCGGTCACCTCCGGCTCGCGGTCGGTGAGGATGGCGTCCACAAAGTCGGCCTGCTCAATTGCCAGCAGGTTAGCGTCGATTTCGGTCCAGGGCAGTTCATAGCTCGCCAGACGGTCGCCGCCGAACAGCGCGGCGGTGGTGGCGTCGAGCGCGAAGTCCGGCACGAGCGCCAGCACTTCTTCTGTCGGCACAGGCACGTCCGCCCCGGCGCGGCGCTGCACGAGGCCGACCGGCTTGCCCGAGCGGTCGCCCGGCACGGACAGGGAGCCGCCGGTGCCGTAAACCATGCGGGTGAACGAGCCCTCACCGCGCCCGGCCAGACAGAGCAGACAGATGGCGATCGCGCCGCTTTCGAAGCGCATGACGCC
>JBBRZY010000101.1:0-10059 GCA_038252885.1 Anaerolineales bacterium
ATCTCGATCAGCAGCACCGGCAAGACCTTTGGCTTCACCGGCTGGAAAATTGGTTGGGCCATCGCCCCGCCGGACCTGACCAAAGCCGTGCGGGCCGCGCACCAGTTCGTCACTTTCGCCACCAGCACACCCATGCAAACCGCCGCCGCCACCGCACTGGCGCTGGACGACGCGTACTACCAGGCGCTGGCGGCCGACTACCAGGCCAAGCGCGACTATCTGGGCGCGGCGCTGGCCGCCACCGGGCTGCGCCTCAGCGTGCCGCAGGGCACGTACTTCATCATGGCCGACATCACGCCGCTGGGCCACAGCGATGACGTGGCCTTCTGCCGCTGGCTGATGACCGAGGTGGGCGTGGCCGCCATCCCGCCCACGGCCTTCTACGCGGACGAGCACAAGGCGCTGGGCCGCACCTGGGCGCGCTTCGCCTTCTGCAAGCGCCGCGAGACGCTGGAGCGCGCGGTCGAGCGGCTGGCCAAGTTCGCGATGCACGCATGAATCGAATCTACCTGGGCGACAACCTGCCCATCCTGCAAACGCTGCCCGACGCCAGCGCCGACCTGATCTACATTGATCCGCCGTTCAACACCGGCCACAAGCAGGCGCGCACGCAGCTGAAGACCGAGCGCGCCGCCGACGGGGCCGGCGACCGCACCGGCTTCGCGGGCCAGCGCTACACCACCACGCGGTTGGGTGAGCAGGCCTACGCCGACAGCTTCGACGACTACGAGAGCTTCTTGCGACCCCGGCTGGAGCAGGCGCGGCGCGTGCTGGCCGACAACGGCAGCCTGTACTTCCACATTGACTATCGCGAGGTGCACTACTGCAAGGTGCTGCTCGACCGGCTGTTTGGCCGCGCGAGCTTTCTGAACGAGATCATCTGGGCCTACGACTACGGGGCGCGCACGCGCAAGCGCTGGCCGGCCAAGCACGACAACATCTTGGTCTATGTGAAAGACCCGGCCAACTATGTGTTCAACGTGGACGACATCGACCGCATCCCCTACATGGCGCCGGGGCTGGTGGGGCCGGAGAAGGCGGCGCGCGGCAAGCTGCCGACCGATTGTTATTCAGACGATACCGATATTTTGACGCGCCGAGGCTGGCTGGCTTTGGCTGAGTTGCGGCCAGACGATGAGGTCGCGACGGTTTCACCGGAGGGCGAGCTGGGCTATGCCCGTCCGACCAAGCTGCACGCCTATCACTACCAGGGCGAGATGCTCGAATTTTCGACCAAGACTGTGAATCTGTTGGTCACTCCCAACCATCGCCTGTATGTGAGACCTAAGCATCAGCGCCAATACGACTTCATTGCGGCGGACCAGTTGTGCCAACAGCAGTATGCCCTGAGAAACAAACTGGCGTGGCGAGGCGATATGCGTGAGACGTATCGCGTGCCGCCCGTCACGTATCGGACAGCAAACGGGGCGCGGCCACTACCTGAGTTTCGAATGATGGATTGGTCTGAGTTAATGGGCTGGTACTTGGCCGAGGGGTCTACCAGCCTGTATCGGGATCGAAAGGAGGTGATGATCGCCCAACGTCATCCGATCCAACGCACGGCCATCTCCAACCTCCTGGATCGCATGGGCTTAACCTATCAAGTTTCGGCCCATGGCTTTGTCATCTGCAACAAGCAACTCGCGCTGCATCTGAAGCAGTTTGGAAAGGCCCATGAGAAATTCGTTCCGCGTGAATTACTCGCGCTCGCCGTCCCGTTCCTAGAGCGCCTGTATGATGGCCTGATGCAGGGTGATGGGAACAAAAAAGGGGCGTCGTGGACCTATTTCACGACCTCCAAGCAACTGGCCGGGGATGTTCAAGAGCTCATCCTCAAACTAGGTTACAACTCGAATATTTCGGAGTCGGTTTCAAGCAATCCTAACTGGCGCGTCAAATACTGTGTCAGCCGCAGAACCGCGCGCGAGAGCACCATCTTCCCCAAGCGGCATCTGCGCCGCGTGCCTTACGCGGGCATGGTCTATTGCTGCACGGTTGAGCCATTTCACACGCTGATCGTCCGCCGGCGGGGCAAGCCGGCCGTCTGCGGTAATTGTTGGTGGCACACGATCGTCAGCCCGACCGGCAAGGAAAAGACCGGCTACCCGACGCAGAAGCCGGTGAACATTCTCAAGCGAATTGTGGCGGCCAGCAGCCCGCCCGGCGGCACGGTGCTCGACTTCTTCGCCGGCAGCGGCACCACCGGCGCGGCGGCGCACGCGCTGGGCCGGCGCTTTACGCTGATTGACAACAATCCCCAGGCGCTGGCGGTGATGCGCGAACGGTTTAAGGATGTGGCGGAGTTGGAAGTGATCACCGCCTAATTTTGACCAGTTTGCCGGCAAGCTGTCCGCCCTCACCCAGCCCCCTGCCCTACCTTTTTCTTAGCGAAGCATCTCTTTCTCTTTTCACTCCTCCCCGGCACACACCTTGCATGACCTCCCTCTGGGTAATACCCAGGAGAGACGCAATGCGACTACGAGCAGGCATTTTCCTGGCCCTGGTGGCCGGGTTTTGGTGGATGTTAGGCCGGCCCGGCGCGGCCGTGCTGGCGGCGGCGGTGGGCATGGAGGCAGGCCACATGGCCCCGGCCTCCGGCGCGGCCCACACGAACGCGCCCGCCGCCTTAAGCGACCCGGCCACCTGGCCGGTGGTCGTGCTCAGCCCCGGCGCGGGCTGGTGGTCGGCCAACGCCGGCGCGGTGGACCCCGGTGACGCGGGCGGCGGGCTGACCGAGAAGGACGTGACGCTCGATGTGGCGCAGCAAACGCAGACGCTGCTGGCGCGCTGCCCGGTGCACGTGCAACTGACCCGCGCCGGCGACGACGCCAAGCATGGGCTGGCCGACGTGCACGAACTGGTCAACGCGCTCCAGCCAGACCTGGCGCTGGCGCTGCACACCCGCAGCTATGACGCGCCGGGCGGCGTGGTGGCCTGGCAGACCGTGGGCGGCTGGGACGATGCCGGCAGCCAACGACTGGCCGAGCATGTGGCCGCGGCCATCAGCGCGCGAATGGGCGTGGGGCGGGCCGGCCCCTTGCCCGAGACCACCAGCGACAGCAGTGGCCTCTACATTCACCCGTGGCGCGCGCCGGCCGCACTGGTAGAGCTGGGCAGCCTGGGCGCGGACAACGAAGCCCTGCGCAACGAGCGGCGGGTGTACGCCCGCGCCATCGCCGAGGGCGTGCTGGCCGACCTGGGCCTGCCGCTCGACTGCGCCAGCGCCGCGCCAATGAGCGGCTGGGCCGTGGCCATCGCTTTCCCCAACGAGGCCGTCAGCGCCAACCTGACGCTCGACAACGACGGCCTGCTGCCTTGGGAGTCGGGGCAAGTCTGGCTGGCGGCCGTGGGCGACACCTACGGCGCGGCCGACAACTACGCGCTGCCGGCTGGCGTGGCCCCGGGCGAGGCGGCCACCTGGGCGCTCCCCGGCCGCGCGCCGGCCAACGCGGGCGTGTATGAGCAGCGCTGGCAGTTGATGACGGGCGAGTCTGGGCAGCCGATGGCGCTGGGCGCGGAAGTGAAGGTGCTGATCGTCGTGGTGCCGCCCGAGGCGCAGGCGCTCAAGGACAAGCTGGAGCAACAGGTGTCTGAGTGGAAGGCTGCCGGCGAGGCCAAGGCCGACGAGATGGCCGACCAACTGAAGAAAGAGGTCAAAGCCTGGGCGCTGGGCGAGGCGCAGCGCCAGGCCACGCGCTGCATGGGCGTGAACGGCGCGGTGGTCATTGCAGGAATTGGGCTGGCGGTGAGCCGTAGAGGTCGGAAGTCAGAGGTCAGAAGTCGGAAGGTGAAGTAGGCAGGCGGCGGCGCTGAGCACAGCGCTGGCGGCAGAAAACCAACTAGCCTGCGGTAGAATGAGCTTGGACGTCACGGTTCCCGCTGGCGTCCCGAGCGGATGTTGTCCCCGGCGATTGGTGCTCCACCGTTAATGATTAAGTCTCAGCCGCAGCCCGCCACAACTGGCGGGCTGCCTTATGTTGCGCTGGTACTCGGACTGCTGGGCCTGGCCATGAGCGCCATCCTGACGCGCTGGGCGGGCACGCCGAGTGCAGTCAGCGGCTTCTACCGCATGGGCTTGGCGACGCTGGTGATGGCGCTGCCGGCCACGCGGCAACTGCGCCGCGCCGCGCCCCTTTCGCGGCGGCATGTGCTGCTGGCGGTGCTGGCCGGGCTATTCTTCGTCGGCGACCTGGCGACGTGGAACACCGCGCTGTTCTTCACCAGCGCCACGAATGCCACACTGTTTGGCAACACCGCGCCGATCTGGGTTGGGCTGGTGGCGCTGCTGCTGTTCAAAGAAAAGTTGGGGCGCATGTTTTGGGTGGGGCTGGCGCTGGCCATGCTGGGCGCGGTCGTCATTCTGAGCGCCGACTTCCTGAAGCACCCCACCCTGGGCTTCGGCGACCTGCTGAGTATGCTCACGGGCGTGTTCTACGCCGGCTTCTTCCTGTTCACGCAGCGCGCGCGGGAGGGCTTAAGCTCGCTCGGTTCGTGGTGGCTCTCAGCCCTCACCAGCACGGTCGGGCTGCTGCTGCTCAGCCTGGTGCTGCGCCAGCCGCTCACCGGCTACCCGCCGGCCGCCTACCTCAACCTGCTGGCGCTGGCGCTGGTCACACAGGTCGGCGGCTACCTCGCCATCAGCTACGCGCTCGGCCACTTGCCCGCCTCTATCGTCGCGCCGACCATGCTGGGCCAGGTAGTGCTGACCGCTTTCCTCGCCATCCCGTTTTTGGGTGAGCCCATCACCACTAGCCAAATCGTCGGCGGCGTGATGGTGCTGGGCGGCATTGGCCTGGTCCACCGGCGGAATGCCAAAGGCAAACGGCAGGATGCAAGCCGCCGACAGAAAACTACGGCGGGGTCAGGTCGTTAGCTGCTGCGCTCGATAGAGTTGGCTGAACACGCCACCGAGGGCGATGAGTTCGGCCGGGGTGCCGGTTTCAACCAGTTGGCCGTGGTCGAGCACCAACAGCAAGTCCGCCTGCATGATGGTAGACAGGCGGTGCGCGACGACGACAGTGGTGCGGCCGGGGCGCAGCCGCTCGATGGCCGCCCGCAACTGCGCCTCGGTCAGCGCGTCGAGCGCGGAGGTCGCTTCGTCCAGCAGCAGCAGGCGCGGCTGCTGCAGAAAGGCTCGGCCCAGCGCCAACCGCTGGCGCTCACCGCCCGACAGCGCCTGGCCGCGTTCGCCCACGCGCGTGGCATACCCATCCGGCAGGCTCAGCGCAAAATCGTGCAACTGCGCCAACTGGGCCGCCGCCTCCAGCGCGGCTGACGGCGCCTCACGCGCTGGGTAGCGCAGGTTGTCGCTCAGGCTGGCATCCCATAGAAAGATGTCCTGCGGCACCAGGCTGGTTACCTGCCGCAGCGCCGCCAGCGACAGATCGCGCAGATCGCGGCCGTCCACCTCGATGGCACCCGCCTGGGGCCGATAGAAGCCTAGCAGCAGGTCGAGCACGGTGGACTTGCCGCCGCCCGTCGCGCCGACGATGCCCACCAGTTGGCCCGGCTGGGCCACGAAAGACAAATTGCGGACGCGAAAGTCGCCGCGTCCGTAGCTGAACGCCACGTCGCGAAACTCGATCTTAGGGGCGCTGGCCGCCACAGGCAGCGGGTCGCCGCCCGCCCGCTCCAGCGGCAGCGCCAGCAGCGCATCCAGCTTCTCGGCGGCGGCGCGTGCCTCGCCCAACCCCACCTGCCCCTGAAAAATCACCCGCAGCGCGGCGTATGCGCCCGGCACGTAGAAGCCAAACGCCACCAGGCTGCCCAGGCTGATGCGTCCGCTGACCACCAACAGCGCTCCGACGCCAAAGGCCAACCCGGTCAACAGGTTGTTCACAAAGTCCGACAAAAACAGGTGGGCGTAATGAGCCACATAGCTGCGGCGATACACGGCAGCGTGCTCGGCCAACCAGGCCCGCCAGCGGCCGGTCTCGTAATCCGCGCCATTCGCAGCGCGCACGGTGCGCAGGCCGGTGAACACTTCCTGCGCCTGCCTCTGCCCACTTTCGAGCACCTGCCCGTAGCGCGCGTCCACGGCGTAGGCATAGCGCCGCAGCCAGCGCGCCAACAGAGTCGACAGCGGCACGGCCACGGCGGCGATGAGCGCCAGCGGCCAGCACACCGCCAGCATGACGGCCACATAACCCGCCAGCAGCAGTGCGCTGGAAACCAGCGGCAGCAGTTTGTCGCTGATGTAGACCGTGCCGATTTGCCCGCACGCGCGCGTGAGGCGGTAGACCACCTCAGCCGAGGGCACGCGCTCCACGTCGGCCAGCTCGGCCCGCAGCACGTGCTCGAACACCCGCTGCCGCAGCCGGCTGGTCACGGCCTCGCCAATGGCGGCGCGATAGTAGTTCTGCCACCCCGATAGCGCCAGGCCGACCAGCGGCGCGAGCACCATGCCAACCGTCAGCGCGGCAATTTGCCCGAGGCTGCCGCTAGGGATGGCGCTGTCAATCAGCCGCCGATAGAGCAGCGGCGCAAAGACGTTGAGGGCCGTGACGGCCAGCATGAGCAGCACCAGCGCCACCAGCCGCCAGCCATGTTGAGCCAGCTCCGCCGCGACCAGGCGGCGCGTGGTGGGCGGCGCAGATTTCGGGGAGGCGGGGGTCATAGGCGCTCCGGCTGAATAAGTTGTCGGCGTGACAGGGCGCGGCCAAGCTGAGGGCAGCCGGCGCGGCTACAGGCGCGGGGGGAGGCGGATGTGACGGGCGGGGCGAAGCGGTTAGCGCACCAGCCCGAACGCCCGCACGGGGAACGTGCCAAAGGCGCGCACTTTGACCGGCACGGCGTAGAAGCTGAAGGCCGCATCCGGCAGCGTGTGCAGGTTGGTCAGGTGCTCGACGATCGGGATGTCGGCCCGCAGCAGCGTGGTGTGCACCGGCCGCGCGCCGTCGTTGGTGTCGTCAATGTTGAGCGAGTCGATGCCCACCATCACCGCCCCGGCGTCGCGCAGCCAGGCGGCGGCATCAGCCGTCAGGAAGCTGTGGCCCTCAAAATATTGGTCGGTGCGCCAGTGGGCCGACCAGCCGGTGTGCACCAGCACGGCCTTGCCCGCCACCTCCAGCCCGACGAAGGCCGCCGGCGTCACCGCGCGCCCCGCACCCGGCGGCACGCGCACCACCACCGCCGGCAGATCGGCCAGCGAGGTCAGCGGCAGATCGGCCAGGTCTTTGCCGTCGGCGAAGCGGTGAAAGGGCGAGTCGACATAGGTGCCGATGTTGGCGACCATCTCGATCTTGCCGATGGCGAACTCGGTGCCGGGCGCGTAGTGGCTGCGCGAATCCTCACGGCTGAGGTAGTCGCAGATGATGGGCGCCGGCAGGCCCTTATAGGTGACCATCCCGTGCTCGATCGTGTGGCTGCAATCTATGAGTTTTGACATGCGCGGATTATATGAGGAACGAGGGGTGGGAGGCAAACGCGGGGGGAAACCGGTGGCCACGAATTTCACGAATTACACGAATTTTGGGGCTGTCTGAGAGCAGGCGCAGGTTCAGTCAGACGGGCGCGAATATGGCCATGGGCCGGCGCATCCCCTCCGACTTCCGACTTCTGACCTCTGGCCGCTTTGCTCTTATAATCCGCCCGTGCGTCGCCTCCTCCTCCGCCTCGTCCTCTCGGCTCTCTGCCTCTACCCGCTGTGCCTGGCTTTGGTGGACGGCTACGGCTTTGTAGACCACGCCCAGCCGGCCCAGGCGATTGTGGTGCTCGGTTCGCGGGTGTATCCGGGCGGGCTGCCGGGGCCGTCGCTGGTGCGGCGGGCGGCGCACGCGGCCGAGCTATATGCGCAGGGCTTGGCCCCACTGATTGTGTGCACCGGCGGCCAGGGCGACGCCAGCGTGCCAAGCGAGGCCGCCACCGCCTGCGGGCTGATTGCAGAGGCCGGTGTGCCGCCCGAGGCGCTGCTGCTCGAAGACCAGTCGCACAGCACGGAGGAGAACGCGCTCTACACCGCTGCCCTGCTGCGGCCGCGCGGCCTCGTCACCGTCATCGTCGTCAGCGACAGCTACCACCTCTACCGGGCCGGCCTGCTGTTCGGCCGCGCCGGGCTGACGCCGTTCACCTCGCCCACGCCCGGCCGGCTGACCTGGGTCGAGCGCTACTACCGCGACACGCGCGAGCTGGCCGCCCTGGCCTGGTATTGGGGCAAAACCGCCCTCGGCCTGCCGCTGACCGACTTCCCCTAGCGGGCCTGCTAACCCACCACCTCCCTCTGCTACAATTGCCGCCGGATGTTCCTCTTGATGAAACGATCTACACATGCCCAGTGATTGGGTTGGCCGCGAACTGGGAGAATACTTCGTCTTTGAGCGCATCGGGTCGGGCAGCATGGCCGAGGTTTACAAGGCCCTGCAGCCCAGCATGGACCGCCTGGTGGGCATCAAGATCCTCGCGCCGGCCCTGGCGCACGACGAGCATTTCGTCGCGCGCTTCCGGCGCGAAGTGCAACTGATTGCCTCGCTCGAGCACCCCCACATCCTGCCCGTCATCGACTTTGGTGAGCGCGAGGGCGCGCTGTACCTGGTCATGCGCTACGTCAGCGGCGGCACGCTGCACGATCTGATCGCCCAAGGCCCGCTCGACCCGCAGACGGCCCTCCGCTACTTGAGCGAGATTGGCGCCGCGCTCGACTACGCCCACGCCCGCCGCATCGTCCACCGCGACCTCAAGCCGCGCAATGTGCTGCTCGACCCCGACGGCAACCCCTTCCTGGCCGACTTCGGCCTGGCCAAATTGATGGACGACAGTGCGCTGACCCACAGCGGCGTCGAGATGATCGGCACGCCCCACTACATGAGCCCAGAGCAGGCCAAAGGCGCGCCGGTGGATGGCCGCAGCGACCTATACGCGCTGGGCGTGATGCTGTATCAGATGCTCACCGGGCAGGTGCCGTTCGCGGCCGACAGCACGGTGGGCATCGTCATGCAGCACCTGAACGCCCCGGTGCCGGCCGTCACTCAGTTTGGGCTCGAGCTGCCGCCGGCTCTGGACGCCGTCGTTAAGCAGGCTATGGCCAAGGACCCGGCCGAGCGCTACGCCTCGGCCCATGCCCTGACCTCGGCCGTGGCCGAGGCGCTGGGCACCGGCGTGCTGGCTGGGCCGATCCTCAGCCGCCCGCTGGCGAAGACGCGCCCTGGCCGGCGCGGCGGGCTGAGCCTATGGCGCAAGTTCAGGCTGCTGGCCCAATGGTTCTGGCTGTGGCTGTGGCCGCCGCCAGGGCACACACGCCAGTCGCGCGAGCGGCTGGCCGACCTGTACCGGCGGCTGTTCCCCAGCCGCCAGCAGCGCCGGCTGATTTGGGGCAGCCTGCTGCTGGCCCTGGTGGCGGTGCTGGCGCTGGGCACGCTGCTGAGCGGCCTCGGCCCGCCGCCGGCGCTGGGCGCAACGGCTACCGCCGCGCCCACGGCCACCCTGCCCGCCCCGACCCCCACGGCTGACCTCAATGCCACTGCCACCGTGGCCGCCCTGAGCGCCGCCGAGACGCGCCAGGCCGTCACCCAGCAGGCGGCCACCCGTGCCGCCAGCACCGCCGCCGCCCAGGCCACGGCCTACGCTAGCGCGCCCGCTACCACGCTCGACGCGCCGCGCTGGGTTTGGGCCACCGACCAGATGACCGGGCTAATCGTGCCGGCCGGGCCGTTCCTGCTGGGTTCGGCTTCCAGCGACCGGGGCGCGCAGGCCGACGAGCAGCCGCAGGTGGCGATTGAGATGGACACCTTCTGGATCGACCGCACCGAGGTCACGGTGGAGCAGTTTGGCCTGTTCGTGGCGGCCACGCAATACCAGACCGAGGCCGAGCGCGGCTGCTGCGGCGGCGAGTTTGGCAAGCCGGGCGGCGTGGTCTACTCGCCCAACCCGGTGTTTGTGCGCAGCGCCAGTTGGCAATTGCCGCAGGGCAGCGGCGCGCCAGCGGCCAGCTTGCAGCAGCCGGTGGTGCAAGTGAGTTGGTCTGACGCCGCCGCCTATTGCGAGTGGGCCGGCCGCCGCCTGCCCACCGAAGCTGAGTGGGAGAAGGCGGCGCGCGGCCCCGACGCCCTGATCTACCCGTGGGGC
>JBBRZY010000102.1:0-10051 GCA_038252885.1 Anaerolineales bacterium
CCGCCCGGCAACCACGCCACCGCCTGGGCCTACAGCCTCGACGGCTACGGGGCGGGCGCGCTCAGCCTCGGCAGCGTGCCGCAGCCCGGCGATTTGCGCTTCACCACGCGCTACACCTACCTGTGGGCCGACCTGGCGCGCGACGCGGCGGCGGCGCTGGCGCTGCTGGTGCGCCTCGCCCTGCCGCTGTGGTTGGTGCTGTTCGCGCCGGGGCTGCTGTTGCTTGGCCTTGCGCACTCCACCGCGCCACTGTGGCCGACTGCCGCCGCGCGCTGGGGTGCGGCTCTGGGCCTCAGCCTGGCGCTGGTGGCCCTGTTATGGCTGTGGGTCGGCGTGCTCGGTCTGCGCTGGTCGCCGCTCGGGTTGGGCCTCGTGTATGGCGCAATCGGCCTGGCCGTGGCGCTGCGCTGGCTCAGAACAATGTGGCGCGCGCCGCGCCGTTGGGCAACGCTGCGGCCAGACACGCACACCTTGACGCTGCTGGGCCTGCTGTTGATCGGCCTGGTAGCCCGCTTGCTGGCGGCGCGTGACCTGCTGCTCCCGCAGTGGGTGGATGGCTCGCACCACTACGCCATCGCGCGCGTGCTGGCCGAGGCCGGGGCGGTGCCGGCCAACTATCTGCCGCTGCTGCCGATTGACCGCTTCAACTACCACTTCGGCTTTCACACGCTGGCCGTCACGCTCGGCTGGCTCACCGGCCAGCCGCTGGCCCAGGCGTTTATGTGGCTAGGCCAGGTGCTGCAAGGCTTGGCGCCGCTCGCCGCTTACGCCGCCGTAGCCGCGCTTACCGGCCAAAAGCGCGCGGGTTGGTTGGCCGCCGCCTTCGTGGCGCTGATCGCATACTTCCCTGGCTACTACCTCACCTGGGGCCGGTACACACAATTGGCCGGCACGCTGCTGCTCTTCCCGGCGCTGGCGCTGGCCTGGCGCGTGGCGGCCGGGGTGCCTGGCATCGCGCGGGCGCGGCGGGAAGGGTGGGCCGAGGCCGCGCTGTTGGGGCTGCTGGCCGCCGGCCTGTTCCTCACCCACTACGCCGTCTTCGTCGTCTGGGCCGTCTTGGTGGCCGTGGCGCTGGTGTTTCACCTGCGGCGCGGGTGGCGGCCGATGCTGCTCGCGGCTAGCGTGGGGGCACTGCTGGCCGCGCCATGGCTGCTGCGGCTGGGGGCGGCCCTCGGCGCGGCGCCGTTCACGCTGGCCGCCCCGGCCGGTTATAACGACTTTCCGTGGGACTACGTCAACCGGTCGCTGGAGCGCGGCTGGCTGGTGCTGGCGCTGGCCGCACTGGCCTGGGGCTTGTGGCGGCGCGAGCGGCTGTGGTGGCTGGTGGCGGCCTGGCTGGCGCTCGTGGGGGCGCTGGTCAACCTCGGCGGCGGCAATTGGCTGGTCACTAACAACACCCTTGCCATTATGCTGTTCGTGCCGGGCGCGCTGCTGCTCGGGTGGGGGGCCGATCAGTGGCTGACGCGCGCGCTGGCCTGGCTCACGCCCGCCGGCGGGGCCACCGCGCTGGGGCCGCGTTGGCTGCGCCCGGCGGCGGGTGGTGTGCTGCTGGCAGCCTTAGGGCTGGGCCTAGGCTACGGCGCGGCGCAGGGACTGACGACCCAAGTGAATATCGTCAACCCGGCCACGGTGCTCGTCACGCGCGCCGACGAGGCCGCGCTGGACTGGGTGGATGCCAACGTGCCGGCCTCGGCGGTGTTCCTGGTGAACAGTTGGGAGTGGCTCAACGGCACCTGGGCCGGCAGCGACGCCGGCGCGTGGCTGTGGCCGCTGTTGGGCCGCGCCACCACTGTGCCGCCGGCCGACTATGCTTACGGCGACCACGCCTGGCAGGCGCAGGTCAATGACCTCAACCGCCAGGTGCACGCCATCACCGACGCCGAGGCGCCGGCCACATTGGCGCTGCTGCGGGCGGCGGGCGTCACGCATGTCTTCCTCGGCGCGCGCGGCGGCAGCCTTCAGCCGGAGATGTTCCTCGACCAGCCGCACTACCGCTTGCTCTACAGCAACGGGGCCGACTGGGTCTTCGAGTTTACGGCAGCACAATCCCGCGTTCCAAGATGACCTCGTCGTAGTCCATCGGCTGGCCGGCGGCGTTGAAGGCCGGCACCCGCTCCAGCGTGGTCACGTCGTACAGCCCCACATACAAATCGAGCAGCGGTGCGGCCCCCAGCGCCACCGCCGGCAGCGCGAGGCGGTGTTCGTCTAGCAGCGTCTCGCCGCGCCGCCACAGCCAGGTGGGGTACGCTCCGCCGCGCGGCAGACTGTCGCCCTGGGCGTAGCGCGTCTCGGGTGTGTCGCGCAGATGCACGAAGGCGACGTAGTTGCCGCTCACGTCGGCCAGCGCCTCCCAGCGCAGCGTCACCACGGCCTGCGGGCCGTCCAGCGCCAGCGCGTAGCCCGTCAGGCGGATGGCTGAGCCAAAGTGGAAGTCGACCGGGGTGGCGATGGCCGGGGGGGTGTTCGAGGCGGCGAACACCTTGAACTCCACGTTCACCTCCGGCACTGGCACCGCTTGGCCGCTGAAGTCGGTCACTGGCAGCGGCTGCTCGGTGTCGTCGTCCAACAGCGATACGCGCACCCGGGCCAGCGCCGGCGCAGGGATGTCGGCCTGCAACGGCAGTGTTTGGCGTTCGCAGAACGGCTGGCTGAGCACCCAGTTGGAGGTCGGATAGTTGCCGTGCCCCGGATAAGTGAGCACGCGCCCGTAGCCCTGGTTGTCGGCCCCCACCACTTCGACGAACAGCGTGTAGTTCTTCGCCACCGGCGCGATGGCCTGCCAGCAGAGCGTGATGGTCAGCGGCTGCCCGGCCACGACACGCCCTGGCCCGCTGTAGCCGAGCAGTTCGATCTGGCCGCCGTAGAAATAGTTCTGCGGCGTCTCTACGTCGGCGGTTGCCACCGTCAGCGGCGTGGGCCGCGCATAGGCCGGCAGCAGCGTCCACAGCGGGATGGCCCAGGCGATAAGGGGCAGCGCCAGCGCCACCGCCTGCCACGCGCGCCGTTGGGGGGTGGGCCGCAGCCGCCCGATGCCCAACTCACGCCAACCGCCGACCAGCAGCAAGACCACCGCCGGCAGTGTGGGTAGCAAGTAGCGGCCCGGCACCAGGAACTCGTTTTGGTGCGCGATGGCCAGCGCCAGCGTCAGCGCCAGCAGCGCCAGTACATGCAGCCCCGCCAGCAGATACAGCCGCCGTTGCAGCGGCGTGGTCACGCGGCGGCGGACGATCGCCAGCGCCAGCCCGGCCACGGCGGTCAGCGCGGCGGCGTCCCACAGCCAATATAGCCAGGGGGCGGTCTCCAAATTGCCCCAGCCAAACGAAGCCCAGAAGGTGCGGAAGGCATACGGCAGCGCGCTGGCGATCAGGCTGCCCGAGCGCCCGCCCGCCGCCGGGTTGAGGTTGTGGATGAACTCATTGAGGGTGGCGGCTTGCAGCACCTGCCCGGTGACGAACTCCAGCGAGGTCAGCACCCACAGCGCCCCGGCCACGCCTGCCGCCAGCCCAGCCAGCGCCAGCAGCAGTTGCAGCGGCGTCCAGCGCGCGCGGCGGCCCAGGCTGGGCAGCAGGCTCAGCGCGGCTGCCGCCAACGTGGTCACGGCCAGCACGGCGCCGTTGAGCTTGGTCAGCAGCGCCAGCCCGGTCACGGCCGCCAGCGCCAGCACCCGCCGCAGCCCAAACCCGCTGGTCGCCAACTGCACCGCTAGCAGCAGCCCCAGCGCCGCCCAGGTGGTCACCAGGCCGTCGTTGGTGACCATGCTGCCCACGAACACGGCCTGCGGCCAAAAGGCGTATAGGCTGGTGGCCGCCCACTGTGCCCCCGGCGCGCCCGGCCACACGCGCCGCGCCGTCAGATATACGAATACCACGCTCAGGGTGCTGAGGACCACGCTCGCCGCCCGCGCCGCGCGCACCGCATCGGCCAGCGCTTGCTCGCTGGGCGTGAGCGCTGCGGGGTGCAAGGCATAGTTGTAGCCAGCGTCGCCGGCGGTGAAGTGCGGGTTGCGGTCGGGCAGGGTGAAGCTCGGCCCTAAGTCAAACCCACTCAGCACGGGGGCGATCAGGTCGTAATACAGCGGCGGCTGAAAGCGTTCCCACACCGCGGCCGTCTCAGGGTCGTCGGGCCGCAGCACCAGCGTCTGGTGCACGGCCAGGTAGCGCGCATAGGCGAAGTGGCCGTCCTCGTCGTAGGCTTCCCAGGGCGGCACCACCTGACTATAGGCCAGCCCCAGCGCCAGCCGCGCAGCCACGATTAGTGCCAGCGGCCAGAGCGCGCGTGAGCGCCACCACACGGGGGGGGTTGAGGGCGGTTGCGGAGTGTTCATGGGGCGGCCGGCGGACGGGCTTACTGGATCTGCACCGCGCTGAAGGCGTCAATAAAGAAGTCGGTGCGGCCGGCCCAGTTCTGCTGCGCGATGACTTGCAGCAGCAGTTGGCCGTTGGGCGGGATGACGGCCTCGACCACGAACTTGTTCCAGTGGCGCACGTTGCCGGGCACGTCGAGGTGCGTGATCATCACGACGTAAGGGCGGGTGTCGGCGGCGGCGCCTAACTGCACCGACGCGACCCAGTGATCGTCTTCTAAGGCGGCGTTGCCATTCCCCGGCGTGTCGTACGTTTCGCCCAGGATGTAACCAGTGACGCGCATCAGCGCGCCGGGCGTGCCGGTCAGCACCTGCGACAGCCGCAGCGCTTGGGGGATGGCGGCGCTGAAGGCTTTGTAGGTCGTCCAGCCGTCAATGATCAGGGCGCGAGGCGTACCCGGATACTCGCCCTTCGGCAGCGTTTTGGCCGGGCGGTGCACGTATTCGCCGTACCCGCCCGCGATGGCCGGGATGATGTGGCCTTCCTGGTGCTTGGTCGGGATGGGCATGACTACGCCGTTTTCGGTCGCGTAGAATGTCCAGCCGACGGGCCATTGGCTGCCGTTGTGCGAGTAATCGGTATACCAGCCGCCCGCTTCAAATGAGCCGTTGCGGAGATTGACCGGCGTGGTCGTGATCGTGCGGATGAATGGCAGGTAGACGGGAAAGTTGTCTTCGCCTTGGGCCACCGCGCCGGTAGGCGCCGCGTGGACAGCGCCGGCCGCCACCGACTCGGGGGCGCGCCCCAGCCCGCTCGCCAACGCCAGAGCCAGCACGCCGGTGAGCGTGGGCAGCCATAACCAAGGTCTTCGGCGGGGAGAGGGGTGCGTTGTCATATTAAATCTCTTCCGCGAAGCTCGGGCTCAGCCGGCGGAACACCAGCGCGCCCACCACCAGCAGCAAGGTGGCTTGCAGCGCCGCCACGCCCAGCAATGGCAGGTCGGGCGCGATGCCGTTGAAGAGGATGGCGCGGTAGGCCGTCACCAAATTCGCCATCGGGTTGAGCACTTTCAAGATCAACTGCATCGCCGCCGAGAGTTGGTCGAGCGGGTAGATGATGGGCGTCAGGAAGAACCAGGCCAGCAGGCCCACATCGACCAACTGCTGCGTGTCGCGCAGGTAGACGTTGATCGCGCCCAGCAGCAGCCCCAGCCCCAGCATCAGCATGGCCTGCACGCCCACCACCACCGGCAGCCACAGCAGTGTTATGCCCACCGGCACGCGGTAGACGACGATGAAGCCAAACAGCAATAACAGCGCAACACCGAAGTTGACCGCGTTGGACAGCAGGTTGGCGACCGGCAGCACCTCGCGCGGGAAGTAGACCCGGTTGATCAAATGTCCGTTGCCGCTGATGCTGCTCGTGGCCCCCGCGATGGTGGTGGTGAAGAACGTCCACGGCAGCAGGCCAGAGAGAATGAAGACCGGGTACTTATCAATGCCGTTGCGAACAAAGAAGGTGAAGACCAGCGAGTACACCAGCGTCATCAGCAACGGGCCGGCCAGCGTCCATACCACGCCCAGGGCCGAGTTGCTGTAGCGGACTTTTAGGTCGCGGGCCACCAGGTTGCGCACGGCCTCGCGGTAGCGGTAGACCTCGGCCCACTGCCGCAATGCTACGGGGTAATTTTGCCGATCCGTCTGTATTCCCAAAACGCCTCCGAGGCGCTCACGAGCAGCCCGCGCCGACGCAAGGCCTGGTCGCTGACCACGCGCTGGGTCTGCACCTGGGCCCGCTGGCGCCACAAGTCGCCCGCGCTGCGCCAAAACGCGGCGGTGCCGCCAGCCAGGGCTTTTAGCCCGGCCCACTGGCCCCGCCGCGAATATTCTAACACGCGGTAAGCGTCGTACGCGAGGGAGACGATTAGCCCACCCGGCAGCGAGGCGGCGCTGAGGTTTTTGACCATATTTGCCAGCCGATTGCGCTGCATGGCCCGCACGCGGTAGGCCGAGAAGCGCCCGCCGCCGGTCGCGCCGTACTGGTGGCGCGCCACCGCCGCCGGCTGATAGTACACCTCGTGGCCGGCCAGCCACGCCCGCCAGCACAGGTCGACGTCTTCCAGGTAGGCGCCATAGCCGGCGTCGAAGCCGCCCAGCGCGTTGAACACTCTTTTCTGTACCAGCAGCGCCGCGCCGGGGATCACACCGACCGGGCCGGGGGTGTCGTATTGGCCGGTGTCGGCCGCGCCCCAGCCGATCTCAAAGGCGGTGCCGGCGGTGGTGAACTTGGCCCCGGCACTTTGCAGCACGGGCGGGCCGGCCTGCGCCAGCCGCAGCTTGCCGCCCAAAATTGCGGCCTGGGGCTGCGCGGCGGCGGTCGCCAGCAGCACTGCGAGCCAATCAGGGGCCAGGTCGGCGTCGTTGTTGAGCAGCACCAGCCACGGCGCTTCGACCTCGGCCAGCGCCCGGTTGTAGCCGGCCGCAAAGCCCCAGTTGCGCCCCAGGTCGAGCACGCGCACGGTGGGGTATTCGGCCCGCAGCCAGGCTAGCGAGCCGTCGGTCGAGCCGTTGTCGGCCACTACCACCTCGGCGGGTGCGGTCTGGCGCAGGGCACTGTGGAGGCAGGCGGGCAGCAGGGCGCGCCCGTTGTAGTTGAGGATGACGATGGCGGCGTGGGCGGTGTCAGACATGCGGGCCGGCCCAGTAGCGCCGGTGCAGTGAAAGGTGGGGGCGCAAGCTGGCGGGCAGCCGGTGACCCGAACGCCCGGCTGCAAAGCCGGCCGCCTTCACAAACTCGTATACCAGCGCGTAGGGGAGGGTGCCCCAGTGGCCGCCGCGCGCCAGGTAGCGCAGCTCGCCGCTCACGTAGTGCAATCCCATGCGCGCCACGGCCCCCCAGCCGTCGCCGGCGATGCCGCGCAGCGAGTAGCCGCTGTCGAAGTTGCGCCGAAAGAGCTGGCCGAGCGTGTAGCGATGGCCGTGGTAGACGCCCGCCTCCGGGTCGTACACCAGGCCGTAGCCCGCCGCCAGCGCCGCGCGCGCAAAGGCCTGGTCTTCGCTCATGATCAGGTCTTCGGGGAAGGGGCACTGCGCCCAGACGCTTTGGCGGATGACGGCGTTGACGTTCGAGAAGAAGATGCGCCGGATGCCGTGCGCCGTGTTGGCCGTGTCGGTCGGCGCGTGCCGAAAGCCCTGCGGCGGGTAGGTTTGCTCGAGGAAGTAGGTCTCAATCGGGCCGACGCTGGCCGGCGGCAGTTGCCGCCCAAACGCCGCCGCTACCTGGGGGTCGAGCAGGTGCCGGGTCAGGTTCGCCAGCCAGCGGTTGTGGGCCGGCACCGCGTCTTGCGACAGGTAGATCAGCCATTCGCCGTGCGCCAACCGCGCGCCCAGGTTGCGCGTGCCGCCGTGGCTGAAGGCCTGCGGCGTGATGCTGTGCGGCGTCAGCCCGTGCTGCTTGAGCGTTGCCAGCGTGCCGTCGGTTGAGCCCGAGTCGATTGCCACGATCTCGACCTCTGGCAGCACCCCGGCCGGCGTCTGCCGGTCCTGCGCTGCGACGGCCGCCAAAGTTTCGGCCAGCACTGGGCCGCCGTTGAGCGTCAGGAGGATGAGCGAAATGTTAGGGAGGGTCATGAAAGGCAGAGAAAAAAGAAAGAGATGCTCCGCTAAGAAAAAGGTAGGGCCGGCGCTATGGCAGTAGATCGATTGCGTTTTGAGCTGGTCTCATGGGCACTCGCGTCGGCTCGTCCTCACCCACGGATGTTGCAATCGCCGTCATCGCCGTCACGGGTGTCACGCGCGCCACGGATGTTGCAATCGCCGTCATCGCCGTCATCGCCGTCATCGCCGTCACTGATGTCACCAGGGCATATCGTTGGGCGCGAGGCAGGGCGGTGAGCAGGGATTGCGGGTGGGTGGGGCGATGGTTGGACATGCAGATAGCTTAGGAATCAATTGTTCTACTTGCAAGCACGGACGGTTAGGGGTTGGTAGGAAACTCTAAGCGCTGGGGCTGGGTGTTGGCAGGACCGGCGGATCGGCGCGGGAGGGAGGTCAACTATCGGCGCGCGTCTGCCAGTGCAGCTCGAGCAGGCTGAGGAAGAACGACGCCGCCACCAACTGCACCCCCATGATCATCAACGTCGAGGCCGCAATCGCCTCGTGCAGGTGGATTAGCTCGTTGAAGCGCACATCGCCCGCCAGCCACTGCACCAGGATGTAGACGAACGTCGCCAGGCCGATGGCGGCCAGCAGCCCGCCCAGCAGCAGCCCGCGCTCCAGGCTGTAGTAGCGCATAAAGCGCTCCACCCAGCGGTCGCGGCCGATGAAGTGCTCGGAGGTGGCAAACACCCGCGCCGACAGCCCAAAGCTCACCATCTGTTGGCCCAGCACCGCCAGCAGGCTGCCGACGATCATGTAGTGGATGCCGACGTAGAAGCTGCCCAGGTAGAACGGCCCGGGCACCAGCGCCACAGTCACCACCAGGCCCAGCACCATCGCCACCAGGCCCGGCAGCAGGAACAAGTAGGCCGGGCTGAACAGCAGCATGAAGCGCACGTGCCGCCAGCCGTCGCCGAGCGGGCTGAGCTTGCTGGTGCCGCCGCGCGGGTGATAGGTGATGGGGACTTCGGTGATCTTCAGGCGCGCCAGCGAGGCCTTAATTACCATCTCCGATGCGAACTCCATGCCGGTGGTACGCAATTGCATCCGCTCGTAGGCGGTGCGGGTGAAGGCCCGCAGGCCGCTGTGCGCGTCGCTGATGCGCAGCTTGAACAGCAGGTTTAGCATGCCGGTCAGCACCGGATTGCCGATGTAACGGTTGGCCCACGGCATGGCCCCCGGCAGAATTTTACCCAGGAAGCGCGAGCCCATGACGAGGTCGTAGCCCTGCTCTAGCGGCGCGATCAGCCGGGGCAAGTCCATAAAGTCATAGGTGTTGTCGGAGTCGCCCATGAGGATGTAGTCGCCCTGGGCGGCGGCGATGCCGCGCATATAGGCCGCGCCGTAGCCACGGACGGACTGGTGCACCACGCGCGCCCCGAGCCGCTCGGCGATCTCCACTGAGCCGTCGGTGCTGCCGTTGTCGGCCACGATCACTTCGCCCGGCAGGCCGTGGGCGGCCAGCGCCGTCAACGCTTTGGTGACGCACGGGCCGATGGTGTCGCGCTCGTTCAGGCACGGCATAACGACCGACACCCGCACCGCCGCCGCAGGGGCGAGGCCGGGTTGGTCAGCCGCGTGGGGCGCTGGTTCCGAGGGGGCGGGGGTCATGCGGGTGGCAATCACAGGGTTTCGGCCGAGCCAGGTGGCAGCGGACCGTGATTATAGCCTAGCTTGCTGGGCGACTAGCGAGTGTGCCAGACCAAAAACGAGTGCCGTGCGCAGGGGTAGGGCCGGTGCTGTTTGTGGCCGTTACGCCTCGCCGCCGCCGGTCTGCTGGATCAGCTTGGCGACCAGCGCCGTCCAGCCGGTTTGGTGGCTGGCCCCCAGCCCCGCGCCGTTGTCGCCGTGTAAGTACTCGTAGAACAGCACGTAGTCGCGCCAGTGTGGGTCGGTCTGAAAGCGCTCGGCCCCGCCATAGACTGGCCGGCGGCCGTCTTCGTCGCGCAGGAAGATGCTGCTGAGGCGGCGCGACAGGTCGGCCGCCACACCGGCCAGGTTGACGACGTTTCCCGAGCCGCGCGGGCACTCGGCCTGGTAGCTGTCGACGTAGTAGTGGTGATACTTTTGCAGCGCATCGATCATCAGGTA
>JBBRZY010000103.1:0-10016 GCA_038252885.1 Anaerolineales bacterium
CGGCCTCGGGCACGTTGACGAATGCTGGCAACGCATGCGGTTACGCGGTCGGAAAACCTGCTTTCGGTGGCTCCACCTCGGGCACGCCGAGCAACGACGCGGTTCCCTCCGTGTTCCAGCCGTTCAACACCAGCATGGCAGCGTATGCCGGACAGACGGTACGCCTGCGCTGGCGCTTCGGGTCGGACGGTGGCTACGAAGTGGGCGGTGCCTTCCTCGACCAGATCACGCTTGATGATGAAATTGATTTTGAACCCATCGCGCCCGCCGTCTAACGCCGCCCGCGCCGCCCTGTTCATCCTAATCGCCGCCCTCAGCTTCAGTGCTGGTGGGCCGCCGCGCGCCGCCCGCGCCCAGGCCGCCGGGCCGACCTATATTGTGCTCGAAGGCGAGGCGCTTTCATCCATCGCCAATCGTTTCGGCGTGACCATCGACGCCATGGTGGCCGCCAACCCTGGCCTCAATCCCGACCTGGTGCAGGTGGGCGCAGCGCTCTTCATCCCCGGCAGCCCGGCGCTGGCCGGCACGCTGACCACCCATCCGTTAGAGCCCGGCGAAACGCTCGCTAGCCTCGGCCACCGCTTCGGCCAGCCGCCTGCCACGCTCGTCCAGCTCAACGGAGTGCTCAACCCCGAACAGCTCTACTTCAACGAAGAGGTCGTGCTCCTGGAGCAGGGCGCTGCCGCCCCGGCCGTGCCGGTCGGGCGCGCCTATGCCGCCTCCTCCCAGTTGGGGTTGCTGGGTCTCTCGGCCGCACACAATCAGAACCCGTGGGCGCTCGCCGCGACCAATCAGCTTGCGCCCGCGCGCCTGCGTCCCGACGCGCTCGTCTTCATTCCCGGTGGCGACCGGCCGCTCACTGGCCTACCCGCCCCCGTCGTCGATTTGCTCGTCGGGCCGCTGCCCGCCCTGCAGGGCCAAACAATCTCGATCAAGCTCGCCACCGATGCGCCGGCCACCGTCCAGGGCACGCTGGGCCCCTGGACCCTGACCTTCGAGGCCGACCCGTCCGCGCCCGACACGCACTATGCCTTGCAAGGCTTGCCGCGTTTCTTAGATGCCGACCTCTACCCGCTGGTGCTCACGGCCACGCTGGCCTCCGGGCAGGTTGTCAGCCTGGTGCAGCGGCTCCCAACCAAGGAAGGCGACTTCCTGACCGACGCCGTGCTCAGCGTAGACCCGGCCACCATCGACCCGGCCACCACTGCGCCAGAGAACGACCTGATCTTTGCCACCGTCGCGCCGGTGAGCCCCGACCGCTATTGGCTTGGCCCGTTCGTCTTGCCGTCCATTGGCTTCGAGCGGTCACAGTACGGCTCGCTGCGCATCTACAATGGCGGCGCGCTCATCGGCTTTCATAGTGGGGTTGATTACTCCGGGCCGATTGGGCAGCCCATCACCGCGCCCGCGCCCGGGGTGGTGGTCTTCAAACAGCTCACCACCGTGCGCGGCAACGCCACCATCATTGACCACGGCTGGGGCGTGTACACGGGCTATTGGCACCAGAGCGAGCAGCTGGTGAACGTGGGCGATCGGGTGGAAACCGGCCAGGTGATCGGCCTGACCGGCGAGACCGGCCGTGTGACCGGGCCGCACCTGCACTGGGAGATGTTCGTGGCCGGCGTGCAGGTCGACCCGCGCCAGTTTGTGGCCCACACCTTCCCTTAGCGCGGGTCGGCGTCGGCGTTATCGGCGGCCGGCGCCTCCTGATCGAGGTCGCCCCGCTGCATGGCGGTCAGCAGCGCCTCAGCATCGGCGGCTCGGGCTTCTGGCACCAGCACGTCCACCAGGCCGAGCGGGCCGACCGTGAAGCCGTAAGCCGCCCCCGCGCCCTGCTGCGAGAGCATCACCGGGATGCCGGCCGTTTCCAACAGCGACTTGATGATCTCGGCCTGGCCGCCGCCGGCCGTAGTGAACACGACTACTAAGTTGTTTGACATCGGGCCTCCGGGCGGTGCGTGATTGAGCGGGCTCACCCGCCGGCACTGGTGCGAGTTTACAAGCCTATCAGGCCCGAGTATAATACTTACCCGTCATTGATCCAATTTTGGATTGACGCAAATAGTCGGCGCCTGTGGGCAGCCGAGGCCACCGCCATGCGGATTTGAGGTTCATAAGTGACTGATCGCGATACCCAGAACGCTGCCTATTGGGGGGAAGCTTTCGATATCGAGGAAAGCGACCTCGACTACCTATATAACTTACTCCTAGAAGAAGAGACGCCCCTCAGCACAGGTGAGATGGCGCTGTCGATCATAGAGCGCCGCGTCGACCGCGAAGCCCAGGCCGCCAAGCGGCGAGAGCAAGGCACCACCCTCTTTCGCCCCAAAGACACCTACGCCGTCGGTCAGCAATTGGTCTTCTCGTCGCTCGACTACGCCACCGGCACGGTCACGGCCGTGCGCGCCGGCCACAACGCCGACCTGCCCGCCTTCGATGTGGTGCGGGTCGATTTCGGCGAAGGCCGCCCGACGCGCGAGTTCGCCGCCCGCCTGGAGCACCACAAGCTCAATCAAGAAGAAGTGAATTCCGGCATGGGCGAGATCAAAGCGCCCGAGGCCTTGTTTGCCGAGTATGGCCCAGTGATCTCCGCCAAGCTTGAAGCCCGCCTCGACGCCAACCCCGACATTGTGCGCCTGGCCGGTCGCTGGTTCCCGCGCGCGCTGTTGGCCTCCGTGAATATCGGCCACCTCAACCTGGCCGAGGCGGTGCTCGACATGGCCGGCGGTGACCCGCTGCCCACCGACGACCTGCTCAAAGACACCGGCCTGCCCACCAACATCAACCCACGCCTGCAAGCCTTCTCACTGCACTATGCGCTGCAAGAAGACTCGCGCTTTGATGAGGTTGGCCCGGCTGGGCAGGTGCTCTGGTACTTGCGCCGGCTCGAGCCGGTCGAGGTCGTGCAGCCCGTTCGCCGCTTGGAAAACGCCTCCCCAGCGGTCGACCTTAACCGCTTGTCGCCCAACCTGGTCGAGCTGGTACACGAACTGGACGATGAGTTCTCGCCCGCCGCGCCCGGGCTGGAACCGGCCGACGAAGTCAACGTGACCCTGACCTTCCCGCATCGCCGGATGGGCACGCTGCCGATCTCGCCCCGCCTGGCGCATTTGTTCCCCACTGCCTTTGAGTCACCGCGCGTGCGCTTTACGCTGCTCGACGCCGACACCGGCGAGGCCATTCCGGCCTGGGTGGTGCGGGCTGGCCAATACGTCTTCGGCCTGGCCGAGTGGTATCACAAACACGAGTTTGTCGCCGGCGGCCATCTGATCGTCTCCCGTGGCAGTCGTCCGGGCGAGGTCATCATTCGCGCGCTCAAGCGCCGCCCAACGCGCGAATGGGTGCGCACTGCCGCCGTCGGCAGTGATGGTCGGCTGGCATTTTCGATGCAGAAGCAGTTGATCGGCGTGGAGTACGACGACCTGATGATGGTCGCCGCCGGCAACCAGGTTCAGGTGGACGAGGCCTGGCAGCGCAGCCAGGCGGTGCCGTTTACGCGCCTGGTAGCCGATGTGTTCCGCGATTTGGCCAAGCTCAACCCGCAAAGCGCGGTGCACGCCAAGACCCTCTACGCCGGCGTGAACGTGGCCCGCCGCAGCCCCCCCGGCCCAATCTACGCCGAGTTGGTGTCACACCCTTATTATGCCCTGGTTGGCGACGCCTATTGGCGCTTCGACCAGACCCAGTGGACGGAGTAACAGCGTGAGTTTGCCCCCCTCGCCGACGGTTAATCGGCTGATCAAGCCGACCCTCAAGACCAAATTTCATATTGACTTTAGCTGGTGGGAACGTGAGGCGCGCGAATTCCGCGTGTACCTCACCAGCCACCTGTGCAGCGAGCACCAGGCCGCCTTCGCCGATCAGGTGGCCGGCGAGGTCGTGGACGTGGTCGACGCCGAGACCGCTGAGATTCGCACCGAAGACGGCGTGCAGCACACGCTGCGCACCCACTGCTCGCAGCAGCCCGACTTCATCACTTCGCACACCTCGTTGGTCGACGCGGTCTTTCGCGTCTTCATCGCCAACGGCAACGCGCCGCTTTCGCCCGAGGAGCTGGCCGACCGCATCATGCGGCCGGGGCAAGCCAACACTATCCTCAAGACGCTCAGCGGGGCGCGCGTCTATAAAGGGCTTCGGCCGGTCTACTAAGCCGTGCGCGTCTCAGTTAAGTTCTACGCGCTGCTGCGCAAGCACCACCCCGGCCCCAACCGCTCCGCGCCGCTCGACATCGAGCTGCCGGAACAAACGACGGTTGGCGAACTGGCCGGCCATCTCGCCGTGGCCTTCAACTTTTCGGCCGAGTTGGTCAAGAGCGCCTTTGTAAACAACCAGCCGGCGACCCTTATCACCGTGCTCAACGAAGGCGATCTGGTTAGCCTGTTCCCGCCGGTCGCGGGCGGGTAGCCGCACACAATCATCAAAGCGCCGGTCCACCCATGGACCGGCGCTTTCTATTTTTGGCAATCGCCCTCCACTTGCGCATAGCCACCAAGCGTAGGCATGCCAAGTGGCGCTATGCCCCGAGCCAATTGAGGCTATGCGCAGCGCGCCGCCGCTTACCCATCCCGCGTAGGTCTGGTGACGCCCAACATCAGTACAACGGCCGGCGCGGCTACTGGGGCAGCGGTACGTTCAGCACCATACCGATGACAATGAAATCGGCGTCGCTCAGGTCGTTGGCGCTTAGGAGGCTGTCAACCGTGACGCCGTAGCTAGCGGCGATGCCCGAGAGCGTATCGCCCGCGCGCACGGTGTAGGTCACAACCAGCGGCGTGGTCTCTGGCCGAGGCGTGGGGTTCGGGGCCGGGGTTTTCTCGGTTAAGGGATTGGTGGCGTTCACGCTGTCGGTCAGGCCGGCATAGCCGGGGTCAGCGCGGCCCAGGTCGAGCGCCACAATGGCCTGAGCGCTCAGCGCCCGCGCCTCTTCCTGACTTTCACTGGCGCGGCCGGCCAGCGAGGCAATCAGGCGCACCCCCAGATACTCGGCCAGGTAGTCTTGCCCAGCGCTGTCCACCGGCTGGCCGGCGATCTGTGGCGACGGGACGCTGAGAAAGTAGTCGGCCGCCAACGCGCCGCTGCCGTCTTTAAACTCCACGCGCACCTCGACGTTCGAGAGCGGATCGTATTCCAGTGAGCCGACGTACCCAGAGAGGTAAAGTTTGGCCGGCAGCAGGGCGGCGCAGCGGCCGGCCCACAGTGCGCAGGTCTGCGCCAGCCAGACTTCCAAGCGTGGGGCCACGGCCGCCACAAAGGCGGCGTCGCGTTCAGCGTGGCGCACCTGCAAGTACTGGCCGCGCCAATCGACCCAGTTGCCCCAATACTGGCCGGGTGGAGCCGTGTGTTGCCAGTCGTCTAGCCCGCGGCGGCGGTAGAACTGCGGGAGCGTAAAGGTCAAGGCCTGGCCCTCGGGTGTGACAAACTCACGCCGCACCTGGGCCGTTACGAAGTCGCCGTCTAGTGCCGTGAGGCTGTCCACCACGAAGGCATGTGTCACCAGAGTGAGCATCGGCAGCGGCTGGGGCGCTGGACGGCCGGCCTCGAAGTCGTCGCGGCGCACGGCCAGCCAGTCGCGGTTGTCGGAGTCTTGCACGCTCAACGCCCGATTGACGTCGCCGGCGTAGGCGGCCTCTTCCTCGTAGCGGATCAGCGCTTCCACGTCGCCGGAGAGGCGCTGCCAGCCTTGCCGGCTGATATACCACGTGGCGCTGAGGCCCACCGCCGTGAGGACCAGAAGCGCCAGCAGTGTCCACGACCACAGCCGGCGGCGTGGCGCGGGGCGGGGCAGTGGGGCGGCCGGGGCTACGCGAGGCAACCCCGCGCCAAACTGGGGGCCAGGCGCGGCGGGCGGAGCGCTGCCCGACCGTTTCTGTTGGCCGGCGTCCTCCGGGGCGTCGCTGACTTCCCAATCGAGCTTAATCGACATCCGTCACGCGCCGCGTGGCGCTATTTTTTGCGCGGGGCCGCCGCCGTTTCGGGGGTGTAGTCTTCGGGCATCGCCGCGCCCTCGGCGAAGAAGAAGTTTTCGAGCTGTTCCATCAGGAACTTCTGGGCCGAAGTGTCACGCAGGTTGAGCCCGTAATGGTTGATGAGCAGCGTGGATTGCTGCTGCCAGAGGTTCCAGGCCTCTTGCGAAACGTTCTCGAACACGCGTTTGCCGAGCGCCCCGCCGAACGGCGCACGCGGCAGGCCGGGAAGTTCACGTCCGAGTTTTACACAGTTCACCAGGTGGGCCATTGGTTGCTCCTTGGGCTAAGGCGGGCCGCCCTGCCAGACAAAGTCGTGGATGGTGCTGGTCGCGCCGGCCGGGTCAAACTCCGGGTTGACGTTGGTATTCGGCCGCTGGCGGACGGTGGTCACGGTCCAGCGGTAGACGTGAATGGCGGCTTCGGTGTGCCGGAAGGTGCTCGGCACAATCAGCTTGGTATCGGTGGTCGGCAGCTTGTAGAAGCGCGCGCAGTTGCAGGTGACGTCTTCGATGACGACGTAGTAGAACTCGTCCGGCCGCAGCGCACCGACCGAGGTCCATTGCAGCGTGACCACGCCGGCGGCGTCAAAAGCCTGGCCGTCGGTGGGCAGTAGTTGGTTGGGGGCGGGCCAAGGCGGGTTGGGCGTGGGCGTGGGCGACGGGCCGGGCGTGATGATGCGCTCGACCGGGATGATGAGCACATCGCCGGGACGGATGCTGGTGGCGTCGCCAATGCCGTTGACTTCCATCAGGTCGTTCACGGTGACGCCGTAGAAGGTGGCGATGCCCCCCAGGGTGTCGCCGTCATTGACGGTGTATTGAATGCGTGGCACCTGGGTGGCGACGACGGCCCCGAGCGTGGCGGTAGGCAGCGGGGTAGGGGTGCCCGTCGGCTGCGGGATCTGCAGCACCCGGCCCACCGACAGGTTGCAGTTCGGGTCTAGCCCGTTAAGCACGATGATGCTGTTGGACGAGACGTGAAACTGGGCGGCGATGGCGGCGCAGCTATCCCCCAAGACGACCGTGTACTCGGTGGGCGGGAGCGGTGTGCCGGTGGGCGCGGTGGTCTCGGTTGCGCTGGGCAGCGGTGTGAACGTGGGCGGCTGGGTGAGGGTGACGGTGGGCGTGGCGACAACCGGCGTGGTGGGCAACGGCGTGGGGCCGCCAACGGCCTCCGGCAACTTGATAATCCCGGTGTAGAACAGGTAGCCGCCTACCAGGACGACCACGATCAGCGCCGAGAGGATGACCAGCAGAACCACCGGCGGGCGGCGGCCCTCCCGCGCGGCGCTGCCCGCCAGGCTCTTCGGCTGCGGGCCGGCGCGGCCGCCGGCCTTGATGGTCAGGTCCGCGCCGCACACGAGACATTTTGTAGCTGCCGCGCCGACCCGGGTGCCGCAGGTGGGGCATAGCCGGGGCGCAGACGTAGAAGGAGCAGGAGATTTCGTCATAGGGTCGGCGACATTATACCATTCGGGTTTCCGCGATCACGCCAGGCGACATAATGTCGGCGGCTAACCGGTGGGGAAGCGAATGTAGGCGGTAAGGTTGTTGGAGAAAACCACGCCACGGCCGGTTTTTCGGCCCAGCTAGGCGGCGGGCGCGGGGGCGGTGCCGACGAGGCCCAGCTCGGGGGCGATGGTCCGCATGGCGGTGATGACGGTGGTGATGTGCTCGGCCAGGTCCACGCCCAGCTCCTGCGCGCCCTGTTCGATGTCGGCGCGGTTGACGCCGGCGGCGAAGGCCCGGTCTTTCCATTTGCCCTTGACCGACTTAGCCGTCAGGTCGTACAGGCTGCGGGAGGGCCGCACTAGCGCGCAGGCGGTCACCAGGCCGGTTAGCTCGTCCACGGCGAACAGCGCTTTTTCGCGCAGGGTTTCGCGCGGGGTGTGGGTGTGCTCGGCATGGCTGAGGATGCAGCGGATGACGTCGTCCGGTACCCCGCGCTCGCGCAAGATGGGCGCGCCAGCTTGCGGGTGCTGGTCGAGCGTCGGGTGTACTTCCCAGTCGAAGTCGTGCAACAAGCCGGGCAGGCCCCAGGCGTCGGGGTCTTCGCCATACTTGACGGCGTAGCCGCGCATGGCGGCCTCGACCGACAGCATGTGCTTTACCAGGCCTTCATTCTTGACGAACTCGGTGACGATAGCGTAAGCAGTAGAGCGATCCATGGGTGATGGGTTTTCCGGCTGGTTGGAAGGCAGAAGCATCGGCGCGATTATACCCGTTACAGGATCGGGGCCGGCTCGCCCAGCGCAGGCGTCGGGCGAGCGACGTTGACATCCCACCAGGCGGCCAGGGTGGCAAAGACTTCGCGCATATTCCAGAAGTTGACCGACTGTTCGGTGTACGCACGCCGGTCGGCGGCCACACCCACCGCATGCAGGCCGAGCGACTCGCACAGGTATAGAGCGCGGTCCAGGTGAAAGCGCTGCGTCACCAGGATGGCGTCGGTGACGCCGTAGATGGCCTGGGCGCGGTAGCAGGTGTCGTAGGTGCGTTCGCCCGCCACGTCGAGCACCAGATCGGCGGCCGGCACGCCCAGTTCTTGCGCCGCGGCGGCCATCGCCACTGGCTCGTTGTAGCCGGCCCAGGTCTGCGCGCCGCTCAACAGCAGCTTATCCACCTTGCCGGCGTGGTAGAGGTCGGCGGCCGTGGCCACGCGGTCGTACAGCACGGGCGAAACACTGCCGTTGCGGTTAAGGCCCGCGCCAAACACAATCGCCACGCGCGCGGCCGGCACGGCCGCTGCCGCGTAGATGTCGGTGGCGAAGCGCAGGCTGGTGTAGAGCCGCGGCCCGAACACTGCCAGAGCGCCCGCGCCGGCCGTTAGTAAAAGAAGTCGCAAGAGTGTGCCCATGACTATGAACTGTGACCGTAGCACGGCAACATGAGATCGTGGTGAGTGGCCCCGGCGAACGGGGCTTAGCCAGCCAGCCGCGCCGTCACCTTGGTCTGGCTCTCCTTGAGCGCACCCAGCTTGGCGCGCTCCTTCTCAACCACAGCCGGTGGCGCCTTGCCCGCGAAGTCGGAGGCTAGCAGACTCTCGCTCTTCTGAATTTGGCGCTCCAGGTCGGCCAGTTCCTTGGTCAGGCGCTCGCGCTCGGCGCCTTGGTCCACCATGCCTTCCAGCGGCAGGTAGATTTCGATGCCGTTGACCACTAGCGCGATGGCCTGGCCGGGCTTCTCTGACACGGCTGGCACGATGTTGAGATGGGCGTCATCCAGCTTGGCCAGCACCAGGAGGGCCGGGCGTAGGGCTGACAGCCAACCGGCGCGCTCGCCAGCCACGATGGTCGCGGCCAGCTTGCGGGTCTGCTCGACTTTGTTCTCAGAACGCACGTTGCGGATGGCGCGCACCAACTCTTGGAAGTGGCCGAACTGGGCCAGGGCCTCGTCATCGGCCGGGCCGGGCTTGGGCCACGGGGCCACGATGAGGGCGGGCGGGTCGCCAGCGGCGCGCGGCAGATGCTGCCAGACGGCCTCGGTCACGAACGGCACAAACGGATGCAGCAGGCGCAGACCCTGATCGAGTACGTAGACCAGCAGGCCGCGCGTGCGGGCCTGGGCCTCTGGGTCGCTCGCATCGGCCAGCGCCACCTTGGCGGCCTCGATGTACCAGTCGGCGTAGTCGCCCCACAGGAACTCGCTCGTCAGCGTGCCGGCTTGGCCGAACTCGTAGCGGTCGAGCAGGCGCGTGACGTCGGCGATGGTCTGGTCGAGCCGCGCGAGCACCCACCGATCCGGCAGCGTCAGCGCGGCGCGGTCGCTGGCGGCGGTGAAGGGCGTCACTGTGCCGGCCAGGTTGCCGGTCACAAAGCGCGCCATGTTCCAAATTTTGTTGGCGAAGTTGCGATTGCTCTCCACCCGCTGCAAGCTGAGGTTGAGGTCGTTGCCAGGGGTGCCGGCGGTCAGCAGCGTGAACCGCAGCGCGTCGGTGCCGAAGTCGTCCATGACCACGCGCGGGTCGATCACATTGCCGATACTCTTAGACATCTTGCGGCCTTCGCCGTCGCGGATGATGCCGTGGAGATAGACGGTGTGAAACGGCACC
>JBBRZY010000104.1:0-9952 GCA_038252885.1 Anaerolineales bacterium
AGCGTGGCGGTGGGCGCGCTAGGGGGGGTGGTGCCGGTGGCCGGCACGCCGAACGATTCGGAGGCGTGGGGGCCAGCGGTCGGCGGCACCGGGGTGGCCGGGTCGACCAGGCTGGCGGCCAGGGCAACGCCAAGAGGCCCGCCGGTGGTTGCGGCGGTTGGCAGGGGCGTGGACGGGAGCGGGGCTGCGTGAGCCACTGCACAGCCGACCAGAATCAGGCCGGCGGCGGCCAGGCAAACCCGTTGGAGGGCACCCGCGCGGCCCAAGGGCGACGTCGACCGACGCCACCAGGCGGCAAGCGTATCCAACACAATCATATTGTTAGGGGAAGGCAAGCGGGATTATATACCCGATTGCGGAGATGGGCAGGCGCGGTCAGGGCAGGGCGGTGGCGGGCGGGCCGTTTGTGGCGGGAGCCGCAGTGGACGATGCGGGCGGGGCCAGGACGGCGATGGCGGTGGCGGCCACCAGCATGATGAGCAGGGCGGGGCAGTTGTTGTAGAGCGCCAGCGGTTTGTTGACGAACGACACGAGCGTGGTGCCGTAGGCCGCCGCGAAGACGACCACCAGGGCCAGCACCCCGGCCTGGCGTCCACGGCTGGGGGCGACGGCCCAGGTGTCGGGCTGCGCGAAGAGCAGCGCCACCGGCGCTACCAGGAACGACAGGGTGTAGTCGTGGCTGGCGGCCGGAATGACGAGCGCGCCAATGGTGCAGCCCAACAGCAGCAGCGGGTTTAGGGCCGGCTGGCGGCGGCGGTAGGCCAGCAGCCACAGCAGGGCCAGGCAGCCTAAGACGAGCGCCAGCCCGGCGAGTTGGAGCGGGCGCGAATAGGGCGTGGGCCAGTCTTCATTGAAGAAGTTGTGTGCGATCCAGAAGGTGAAGGACCACAGCGAGTGGTTGCCCGGCCAGACATAGGGGTTGGCGGCGTGTTCGGCCAAGGCGGTGAAGAACTCGAGGGCCAGGCGCGGGCCAAACACGAACAGCGCGGCGAAGTTCACGAGGCCCAAGGCCACAAAGCGCTTGAGGTTGGCGGCCCAGGCGCGCCAGTCGTGCACGAGCAGCAGAATGAAAATGGCCGGGTAGACCTTGAGCTGCACTGCCAGGCAGAACAAGCCGTAGGCAACCAGGCGCCCGCGCGGGTGGGCGTGGTAGACCCAAATGGCCAGGAAGGCCAGGGTGACGGCAATGAGATTGTTTTGGCCGCGCTCTAGCTCAAATTGGAAGCCGTAGCAAAACAGGCCGGCCAACAGGGCCAGCAGCAGCAGCGCCGAAAGGGGCCGGGGCCGGCTGAGGCTGAGCGGGATCAAGAGCCCCACCAGCAGGACGCAGCCCACATTGACCAGCGTGATCAGGGTATAGGCTTCCGGCCAGCCGGCGAGGTTCAGCGGCGCGAACAGCAGCTCGGTCAGCGGCGGGTAGGCATATTGGTTGTTATCAATGTAGGGCGATTGGCCGGTCTCGAAGAAGGCGGCCGCGTCGCGGACATTGGAGTGCAGGTCGACCCCGATGGATTTGCCGGCGGGAATATACGACTGGACCACCATCGGCCCGCCCGAGAGGAAGAGGGGGCCGATGAAGTACAGCAGATAGGTGAAGGCCAAACCCAGCAAGACCCACACCACCAGGGGCGCGGCCAAGACGCGCTCGATCAGCCGCTCTAGTGTGACACGAGGCATGGGCAGCGTTCCTTGCAACGGTTGAGTGGGATGAGCGCTGGACGGGCGCCGGCCGGCCGCGCCCGCGTGGGCCAGCTAGAGCGGGGCGGGCGCCCGGGTGACGGCGGCCTTGGCGGCTTTGCCTTCGAGCGGCAGCAGGACGTAAAAGGTGCTGCCGACGCCCGGATCGCTGATGACCCAGATGCGGCCGCCGTGGCCCTCGACCAGCGCCTTGACGATCGACAGGCCCATGCCGTTGTCGCCCAGGCCGCCGATCAGGGGGGCCTCGGCGCGGTATAGGCGCGAGAACACGCGCGGCTGATCTTCGGGCGCGATGCCGCCGCCGGTGTCGGTGATGGAGATGATCAGATAGTTGAGCGGGTCGAGGCCGGGGCGCTCCTCGACTTGCAGGTGGACGGTCAGGCGCAGCGCGCTGTCGTTGGCTGAGGCCGCGCCGGAGTTGCTGAGCAGGTGGCTGAAGATCTGCACCAGCGCGTCGCGGTCGGCCTGCACGGGCGGCAGGCGCGGCGCAACGTCCACTTCCAGCCGCAGGTTCTTCTCGAGGAACTGGTTGGCCGTCGCGCGCAGCACATCATCCACCACGCGCGCGACATCCACGCTCTCTTGCGCCAGCTTGAGGTTGCCCGAGTCGATATCCATGACGCGCATCAGGTCGTCGAGCAGCACGCCGATGCGCTCGGACGAGGCCCGCACGCGCTCCAAAAACTTGCGCTGCAGCGCGCCGATCAGCCCGACCGATTCGCCCAGCAGCAGGTCGGCGTAGCCGATGATGGACGACATGGGCTGGCGCAACTCCTGCGCCAGCGAGGCGATGATCTCCATGTCGGCGGCCTGCACCGGGCGCGCGATGGTAGGCGGGGCCAACCGCAGGCGCTCGCTTTCGGCCAGGTCTTGCCGCACGCTCAGCAGGTCGGCGGCCTGGTGGGTCAGGCGTGTCTCGGCGTGGGCCAGGGCTTCGAGCATCTCGGCCAGGCCGTGCTCGGGGTCGTCAAAGGTGGTCAGGCCGGCGGCGGGCGCGCTGGGGGCGCGGTCGGCGGCCGGGTGTTGGCTGATCTCGGCCCGGGTCAGGTCCAACTCGGTTTGCAGCCGCACGATCTGCTGGCGCGCCTGCGCTAACTCGGGCGTTTCGGCCGCGCCGGTCGCGCTCGGCGGGGGGTCCGCGCCGTTGGAGGTGGGCGTGTGGCCGGCGATGAGGGTGGCATTGCCGGAGAAGGCTTCGGCGGCCACGGTTTGCAGCCGCAAAATCTCAGCCGCCAGGTCGGCTTCGCGCGCATGATACGCTTCCATCTCAGTCGAAAGCCGCGCCAGGTTGGCCCGCAGGCTGTCTACTTCGGCGGCGACGGGGACCAGGGCGGCCAGCCGATCGTGCGCCTCGGCCAGCGCCGCGCGCAGGGCGTCGGTCTCGGCCGGGTCGGCGGCGATGGGGGCGGCTTCGGGCTGCTCGGCCAGTTGGGCGCGCAGGCGGGCCAGGTCGGTGGTGGCATTGACCTCGCGCTGGCGAGTTTGTTCGAGCTCCGGCTGGAGGGCGATCAGGCTGGCGCGCAGGCTGTCGACCTCGTGCAACTGGTCGGCATAGACGTTGGCGGCGTGCTGCATGGCCTGCATTTGCCCGAGCAAGGACTGCGCTTCTTGGCGGGCGTGGGCGGCCGCCAGCAGCGCGGCGTCGCGCTCGGCGATGATTTCAATCGGGGCCAGCGCCGGAGCCGGGATTGGGATCGGCACGGTGGGGGCGCTCGGGGCGTTGGGCGCAACCAGCGTGCGCTGCCAGGCGGCGGCCAGCGGGGCCGCCAGCGCTTGCAGCAGGCCGGTGGCTTCGGGCGTCCAGGTGGTTTGGTCCGGGTCGGGCAAGACGCCCAGGCTGGCCAGCAGCGTGCCAGACGCGGCGCGCAGCGGCGTGAGCAGCATGGGGCCGGGGGTCGCGTGCCCGGCGGCGAAGGCCAGGGTGCGCAGCTCAGGCTCCTGCGCGTCGGGCGTCCAGGTGGTCGTCTCACCGCGGGCCAGGGCCGCCAAAACGTCAGGGTGGTGATGCAGCGCCGTCAGGCCGGTGGCGAGGTGCTGGCCCGCCTCTAAATCGTAGGCCCCGGCGATGACACAGGTCTGGCCGTCGGCGGTGGGGACGAGCACCAGCGCGATGGGTTGATGCAGCAGGTGCGCCACAGCGCGCGCCAGGGCGGGTGCAAGTTCGGCCGGGGTGGTGGCGCTGCCCAGCGCGGCCAGGGCCAGGGCGGCGGCCGGGTCGGGGACGGCCAGGGCCGGCAGCGCCAGCGGTTGGGTGATGAAGTCGGGCGGCGCCACCACGGGGGCGGGGGCCGCCGCGGCGGCGGGCAAACCCGCCGGGAGGCGCAGGAAGGCCACGGCGGCCAGCAGCGGCAGGGCCACCATTTCGAATAGGCGCTCGGCCCCGGCCACGTTGGTGCCGGCGATGGGCGCGAGGTAGTGCAGCCCATGGCCGGCCAGCAGCAGCGCCAGCAAGCCAAAGCCTAGCCAGGCCTGGGGGCGGCGGCGCACGGCCAAACCAGCCAGCCCGAGCAACCCCACGCCCAATAAAATCAACTGGGCCAATTCCCAGATGGTCTCTTGGGGGGTGGCGTTATAGAAGGCGGTTTCGCGGGCGGCCTGGGCCCACAGCCCCCAGCTAATGCCCAGCGCCACCAGCACCAACACGCCGGCCAGGCCAAACACAGCGTCGGCCAGACGGGCGGGGCGCGGCACGGCGATGAGCCACAGAATCAGCAGGATGGTGAGGGTCGAAGCGCCGCGCTCGAAGGGCGGCAGGAGGATGAAGGGGTCAACCAGTTGGGCGGCGGCCAGCAGGGCCAGCGCCAGGCTGGCGGCGTGCAGCAGGAAGATGCCGCCGGTAGCCAGTGCCAGGCGCGCCGCGGTGGGGTCGGCCGGGCGTTGGGCGCGGCCGCGCCACCAGGCGCCCAGGGCGACGGCCCAGGCGGTGCCCAGCGCAAAGACCAGCACCAGGTGATAGACCAGGCTGCCGGGGAGTTCGCTAACCTGGGCGGCGGTTTGTTGTAGAATTTCCATGAGAGCGGTGAGACAGCACCCCGCGCTAACGGGCAAACTTGGCGGGATTATAGCATAATCAGTGCCAGGCCCATTGGCCCACAACTTGTACGTTGACAAAACAATGGTTCCAGGTAAAATGCAGCCCTGCATGCCGGAGTGGCGGAATTGGCAGACGCGCTACGTTCAGGGCGTAGTGGCTGTAAAGCCGTCTGGGTTCAACTCCCAGCTTCGGCACCAAAGAAATCCCGGGACTTTACGTCCGGGATTTTTTGTTACTTGCGGCGGAGGCCAGGTAGTTGCACGGCCCACAGTCTGAGGTATGATTCAACTGGGTCCGCAGTTGGATGAGGGAGACGACTTTGACGCCAAGCTCGCGTGGGGCGCAGCGCCCGCCGTTGACGCTGCTGCAAATTGTGGTCATCATCGGCATTGCCGCGGCGCTGCTGATTATGCTCGACTTTAACCGGCGGCAGGCCGAGGCCCAGCGCCTGGAAGCAGACCGCGACCATTTGCAGACCGAAGTGGCGCAGTTGAGCTATGAAAACGGGGCGCTGCAGACGCAGGTGGCTTACGCCACCACCGATGCGGCGGTAATTCAGTGGGCGCACGAGCACGGCAAGCTGGTGCAGCCGGACGAGGTGCTGGTGGTGGCGATCGTGCCGACGGCCGCGCCCACTCCCGCGCCGCCGCCCCCGGCGGCCGCCCCGCCGCCCGTGACTTGGACGCTGTGGTGGAACTTGTTCTTTGATACCGCGCCGCCGATCATGCCAACTTCCTGACCGGGGCTAAGTAGGCTTCCAGCAAAAAAAGACCGCCGCCAAGCAGGCTGCGGTCTTTTTTGTTGCCAGGCGGGGCGGGCCGAAGTCAGTCGAGCAGCACGCGCGAATGCACGGCGCAGACGGCGGCGAGGGCGGCCGCGTCGGCCGGGCTGAAGCTGCTGCGGGGATAGGCGCAGAAGAGCCGGAAGCCGGCCTCGGCCTGCAGCTGATCCCACAACTGTTCCAGGCGCAGCGTGGCGGCCGGTTCACCGTGCTGCCACAGGACGGCCACCATTTCGCCAAAGGCGCGCACCGGTCGGCCGGCGCCGCGCGCCTGCTTGAGCAGGGCCTTGAGGAATATGCGGAAGAGGGTCTCGTCGGGCCAGCCGGCGACCAGGAATTGCGCCAGCGCAGCCTCCGCATCGAGTGTGCGGTAGAGGTCGGCCGCGCGCGCCGCTGCTAGCGCGTAGCCACGGGTCAGCAGCCGCCGGTCGAGCGCGGCCCGATGCGCGGCGGTGGCGATGATGATTACGCCTTCGCCGGCCCGCAGCCCGGCGCTGGCAAAGCCTTCGAGCGCATCCAGGAAGCTGAGCGAGTCGGGATAGAGCTGCAGGGCGTGCTCGCTGGGCAAGGCCTGGCCCCAGAGGACTTCGGCCGGCGCGCGGCGGGGAGGAGATTCGGTAGGCAACATGGGAGCAGACTCACACGGATCGGGTTTAGGGATGAAGTATAGCGCAAAGGCGAGGGCTGTTCCACTATGGGTGCGCGCGCTCGGAACAGCGCCGGGCGGTTGCAAAGTCCTTGGCCAGGGGGCAACCAGGCGCGGGTTGGCCTCGGCGCAAGCTGGCGTGGGTCCCCGCACCGCCGCCGCCGCGAATTACCTACTCAAAGTGGGGCTCAGGTTGGACTTTGCAATGGCCGTAGGTGAACATCGCGCGTGACCTTGACGCGCGTGGGTGGGGCTGGTATACTGCGCGAGCGCTGGCCGAAAAGTTGTTGACGCTGGCGGAAAATACGATGCGGGGTAGAGCAGTGGCAGCTCGTCGGGCTCATAACCCGGAGGTCCTAGGTTCGAATCCTAGCCCCGCTACTATGACTGAACCGTAGCTCATCAGGCTACGGTTTTTTCTTTGGCCCGACGGTCTCTGGTTGCTGGAGCCTTCCATAACAGGAGGAACCAGAATGAACCATAGATCGTCGGGCCTTTTGCTATCTGATGCTGTCGAGGGCTTTTTGCAATTCAAGATGGCAGAGGGGCGGAGTCCGCGAACCATCGTGGGCTATCGCCATGACTTGCGCGAGTGGCTGGCTTACGCCGGGGACAAGAAAGTAGAGAAGTTCGATGCGCAGGAGGTGAGGGCCTTTCTCAACTACCTGCGCACCGACTACAAGCCGCGCCGCTTTTCCACCGACCTTGCGGCGCTATCACCTAAAACGATCCGGAACTTCTGGGTCACGCTGTCGGCGTTCTTCACCTGGATGAAACAGGAGTTTGACCAGCCCAGCCCGATGGGGAATGTGCCGGCGCCGAAGTTTGCGAAAGCCGAAGTTGAGCCATTCAAGTTGGAAGAGATCCGGGCCCTCTTGAAGGCCTGCGAGTTCAAGCGCGAAGCGCAGACCGATTTTCGTCGGCGATTCACCATGCGCCGGGCCACCGGGCAACGCGATCAGGCCATCATCCTGGTGCTGCTGGACACAGGGCTCCGGTCCTCGGAGTTGTGCGCGCTGAACATGGGGGATATGGATCTGAAGAGCGGCAAGGTAGTGGTTCGGCATGGCCCCGCCGGCGGGGCGAAGGGAGGCAAAGGGCGGATTGTCTATCTGGGAAAGTCGGCGCATCGCGCCGTGTGGCGTTACACAGTCACGCGTGAAGACAAGGGCGATGAGAACGCGCCATTGTTTGCCGCCGGAAACCATCGCCTCAACCGCGATTCGCTTCGCCAGTTGATAGACCATCTGGGTGAAGTGGCCAACGTAAAAAAGTGCCATCCACATCGATTTCGCCATACGTTTGCGATCGTCTACCTGCGAGCGGGTGGTGACTTGTTTACCCTGCAACGTCTGATGGGTCATAGCTCACTTGATATGGTTCAGCACTACGCCCGGGTGGCCCAGGTCGATGTCGAGCTTGCGCATCGTAAGGCGAGTCCGGCCGATAACTGGCGCTTGTAAGGGCCCGCTCCGCAGCCTGTTCCCACATACCGGGTGGCCGGCGTCGCTGTCTGGGCGCCAGCCACCCGGTGTGTAAGTTCGCAGTACCTAACGAGTAATCGCATCGGCGAGCATGCGCAGCGCCTCAGATATTTCACGCCGGGAGAGCTGGCCGAGATAGGTCGCCATGCTCTTGTCGCCGGCCAAGACCGATCCACGTTCAGTGGACAAGCTTGAGATGCGTTGTTGGACCTCGCCCCCCAATAGCGGTGCGTAGATGCCATCCGTAATTCGAATGTCGCTGTGCATGAGATTCTGGCTTATGGCCTTGTAGTCAGCCATGTTTTGGGCGTGCTGGAGTGCCCAAACTGCGTGGCCGTGCCTGAACTTGTGAGCCGACTGGTAAGGGAGGCCACTCAGTTCAAAGAGCTTTCGCAACCGTCGGCCAATGGCTACGTTGCGACTGGCGCCTGCCGGATTGCCTGAGAGGGAGTGCTTGCCCCAATCATTGGTAATGGGCGTGAACCACATTGCGGTTGGCGGGAGTTGATCGCGAACGAACCGGTCCCAAGTTTCAACAATGTCCAGCAATTCTGGAATTGGCAGCAGGTAGGTCGTTGCCGACCGGCTGTTTTTGGTGCGGATGCCCAACGCCGGCCACTGTTTCACCGCTTGCCCAGGAATATCCACCGCGGCAATCGGTAGAGAACCCAGAGCGCTGACACGCATGCCGGAAAGAAACAGCAAGAGCGCACCAGCTTGATCACGCCTCAGACTGAGATTGTTTGGTTCTACATGCAATTGGGCCAGCTTCTGGACTTCGGCAAGGGTTACATACTCATGCTCGACTTGCCTCTCAGGCAGGCGGGGCGGTCTCAAAGTCTCGATCCATGTCAGTGATAAAGTCCGACACTCTGATGGGTAGGTCTGTTTTAGCCAGCGCAAGAAGCGCTGGCTGGACTGTAGGATCTTCTTGATTGTGGCCGGGGCGAGGCCGGCTCCCGCTGGCCGCTGGGCCTCGGCGACAATGTGGGCTGAAAAAGTTGGGCGAATCTGTTCCGCCTGCGTCACGAGCGTTTCGTCCGCCCACAGGAGCAAATGCCGTAAGTAAGCCCAATAGCGGGTGACCGAAGACTCGTTTAGTTGCACGACCTCCCGCAGATAAAGTAGGTGGGCTTTGACCCAAAGATAGTTTTGGCGGTTAACCACGATGCGCACCTCGATTGATGCCGCTGCCGCAACTAGGACAAGTGCCTCTGAGCAGGATTCGATTGCCATAAGAAGATTCGGACGTGCTGTCTAGAGGAACAACCTTCCGGCACCGCAGGCAATAAGCCTCCCCGGGTCCCATTGGCTGATGGGACGATTTCCGCTTCTGTCTGACCCAGGACGCGAATTGAGTTCCGTCTATCCAGATGTGGCCTGACTGGTCGCGCCTGTGAGGCAAATCATATTGGAGCCAGTCGCGAAGCGTACGGATGGGCACGCCGGCTTCGGCTTCAAGGTCGGATAGCGAATACCACATGGGCAATAGTCCCGGCGCCTTCACGATCAGTGCATGGGGAAGATGTGGGCGAAAGCTTTGCCCGGCGATTGAAGGCATAGATTCACGACTCCTTGGCGCACGCCCGATTGGCACCGCACCATAGTGACAAGGCGACGGGACGGCCGGGCCAACCCAAAATAGGCTCTCGTCCAGGACCAGCACTACTCCACTACGCACTTAAACTTACCCGCGTATTCGGCCCATGGCTCCTCAGCTCCTCCTCGACTTAAACAAAAAAAAGTCAGGCTTGCGCTCGGGCGTGGTGCAAGCCATTTCGAAGTGCCACATCCATGGTCGAAAGCAGCCGCATCTTCGATGGCAGGTGAGGATCCGCGAGCCGCAGACCCTCACCTGCCGTGGTCGGTTATCTAGAATCCCAGGCCACGCTCCTTCAAAGAAACGAACGTGACACCGACAACCAAATGGTCCAGGCATTGGATGTCCAACAACTTGCCGGCTTCCACGATGGCGCGGGTGACCGCCACATCCTCTGGGCTTGGGCTCGGGTCACCGGACGGATGGTTGTGACTGATGATGATCGCGGCGGCGTTGGCACGGATGGCTGGGCGGAAAACCTCCCCTACGCGGATGAGCGATGTGTTCAAGGAGCCGTGGTATATCTCGACTGGCTCGCCCAGGACGCGGTTGCGGGTGTCGAGCAGCAGCACATACAGATACTCCTGGTCGCGATGGATCATTCGCGGCTGGAAGATCGCAGCCGCGTCGGCGGGCGAGCGGATCTGCTGGCGCTCATCCTCAGGGGCCAGCAGCCTCCGGCTGATCTCAAGGGCGGCCTTTATCCGGG
>JBBRZY010000105.1:0-9886 GCA_038252885.1 Anaerolineales bacterium
AGGCTGATGGCTGTTTGTAACTGGGGGGGCGGTTTAGCGCACGGGGCAGCGTAGGGTTGATTTTGTCGTCTGCCCTTGTAGCGGGCGCGAGTGGTGACGTTAGGCGAGGGGTTGATGGGCACGGCGGCAGGCTTGCCACCGTCAGCGAGTGCGGCTCATCGCACGGTGGAATGGTAGGAGTGGCTATCTGACCCTTAACGAAAAAAACAGGGGGCGGGCAAGGCTTGCGCCTCGCCCGCCCTGTGTTTTTTCGTTGGTACTCGCACGCGGCTATGGCAGACAGGGCGCTTGGGCAGCGGGCGGCCGATGGCTGCCTGCAACTCAGCCGGGCCAGCTCGGCGCACGGGGCAGCGGGATGATGATTGAGTCGGCTATTCTTGTCGCGGGCGCGAGTGGTGGTATTGGGCATGGGTTTCGTCGTTCGGTCTGTCGCAGCCGATTGCAAGTACCGACAAAAAACGCGCCAGGGAGGCAGGCTTGCCTGCCTCCCTGGCGCATTTTTTGTTAAGGGTCAGATACATGCTCTCAACATTCCACCGTGCGATGAGCTGCCCCGCTGACGTTAATGTCCGTCCCGCTCAGAAACCGGCTATAGCTTGGTCGCTGCCGTCGTGCTTCCTTTTCTCAGGTCTTAAGCCACCGGTCGCACGTTGAGGGCCGGCCCTCCCATATCCACCTTTGCCACCCACCCGGCGTCCAGCGCTTGCGACACATTCGGCCGCAACAAACCGTAGCTCTGCTGGTGCAAACACGTGTCGCCCTGGTACACGCTCAGGCGCACGTTGTGGGCGAAGCCCAGCGGCCGGAACGTGAAGTGGCCGAAGGGCAGCCGGTCGCTCACCGAGCTGACGCTGTTCGGGTAGACCCAATCAATGGGCGGGGCCACTTCCAGCGGCACCCGGCTTGCGGGCCAGGCGGGGGCGCGCAGGTAGGCCGCCACCTGCTTGGCCACCTGGCCGCCTTCGATGGCGCTGACCTCAGCCGTCTCGCTGCCGCGCAGCAGGTTGCCGGCCGCAAACACCCCGCGCGCCGAGGTGCGATAGGCAGCGTCGGCTTGCGGGCCGCGCGTGCCAGCGTCGAGCGTCAGTTGGCCCAGCCGCGCCAACTCGTGCTCAGGTATCCAGTCGCCGGTGAAGACCACTGAGTCGCACTCCACGATCTCGGTCGCGCCGCTGTCAGCGTGTGTCAGCTCGACGCCCTCCACGCGCTGGTGGCCGAGGATACGGCTCAGGCGCGTGCGCGTGCTGATCGGCACGCGACGCAGAATGTCCATCAGATACCACTTCATGGGCAGGTAGGGCAGGTAGACTTGGTGGTGGTCGTGCTCGGTCACCATGCGCGCCATCGTCACCCCGGCGTGCGCCAGCGTCATCACGGCCGACAGGCTGACGATCTCTGCCCCAATGATCACGGCGCGGCGGCCGACTGGCAGATGCTGCTCGTAGACAAAGCGCTGGAGTGAGCCGGTGGTGAACACCCCCGGCGGCCGTTGACCCGGCACCAGGCGGGCGGCGCGTGGTCGCTCGCGGCAGCCGGTGGCCAGCACTACCGCCTGCGCCTCGATCTCGCCCAGGCCGTCGGGGCTGGTGTAGGTCAGCCGCGTCGGTCCCGCCCACTGCGTGATCGTCGTGCTGGTGCGAATCTCCACGCCCGCGCGCTCGGCCTGCTGCCGGTAGTGGCGGGCATACTGCGGGCCAGAGTACACGCGCTGCAAGTCTTTGATACCGAAGCCGGTGTGGTCGCACATGCGCGGCACGCCGCCGGCCTCCGGCTCGCGGTCAACGACCAAGACCGAGGCGTGGCCCAGGCGCTTGAGCGCAATCGCCGCCGCCAGCCCGGCCGGCCCGCCGCCGACGACCAGAATATCAGTGTTAGTTGCCATGCGACTCTTCCAGGCCGGCCAGGGTAAAAGGGCTGGCGCCGGTGTGCTGCGCCAACAGGCCCAGCACCGCCGCGTGGCAGTTGAAGCCCTGGCAGCGGCCTTGCAGCGCGCGGGTGCGGCGGCGCAGCCCGTCCAACGTTTGGGCCGGCACGGGCGCGGTCAGCGCCGCGCGCAGCTCGCCCAGCGTCACACGCTCGCAGTGGCAGACAATCTGCCCATAGTCGCGGTTGGTGGCGATCAGTTCGGCTGACTGGTAGGGCCGCACGCCCGCCTCGCCGATGTTGGGCATGTGCACCGGCACGAACTCGGGCTTGGCCGTCAGCGGCAGCCCGGCCTCGGCCAATAGTTCGACCACGTACTCGGCGATGCCCAGCGAGCCGGAGATGCCGGTGGAGCGGATGCCGCCCGCACAGACATAGCGTTGGTCGGCGTGCAGGCGAATTTGATAGTCGCTGTGCTCGGTGGCCGAGCGCAGCCCGGCGTAGGTGGCGGTCACTTCCTCGTGCACCAGCGTCGGCAAGATGGCTTGGCCCTTTTGCCACAGCGCCTGCAAGCCGGCGGCGGTGGTCTCGGTGGCGGTCTTGTCGGGCAGGTCTTCGGCCGTCGGGCCGAGCAGCACGTTGCCGTAGACCGTCGGGCTGATGAGCACGCCTTTGGTAGTCGCCGTTGGCACCGGCAGCAAAATGTGGTTGACCAGCCGGCGCGCGAACTTGTCGAACACGATCAGTTGGCCCCGGCGCGGCGTGATGGTGAACTCGGCGTGGCCCAGCAGCCGGTCAATGGTGTCGGCGTGCAAGCCGGCGGCGTTGACGATGTAGCGGCAGGCGAGCGCGCCGGCCGGGCTGGTGAGCGTGTAGCGGCCGTCGGGCGCGGCAGTGATTTGCTGGATGGGGAAGTTCAACCGCAGCGCCGCGCCGTTGAGCACGGCCTGGGTGGCGTAGGCCAGCGGCAGCGTGTAGGTGCACAGGATGCCTTCTTGCGGCACGAACAACCCCCCCAGCGCGCCCGGCCCCAAATGCGGCTCGCGCCGGTAAACTTCATCCGGCTCGATCAAATAGATATCGTGGTCGCCGTTGGCGTGGCCCTGCGCCAGCAGCTTGGGCAGCGCCGCCTGCTGCTCCGGGTTCCAGGCGATCAGCAGGCCGCCGGCCGGCTCGGTGGGGATGCCGGCCTCCGGCATGAACGCGGCCATCAGTTTGTAGCTGCGCTTGAGCAGACGCGACTCCAGGGACCCTGGCTTGGCGTCGTAGCCGGTGTGCCAGATGGCGGTGTTGGCCTTGGAGGTGCCCATGCCGATGTCGGGGCCGGCCTCGACCAGCACGGTGCTCAGGGCGTAGCGCGATAGCGCGCGCGCGATGGCGGTGCCGACCGCGCCTGCGCCGATGACGGCGACGTCATAAAGGGGGGTAGGGGGTGAGGCGGTCATGCGTTAGCGGTTCCATGAAAGTACAGCAAGCTGGCGACGGCGGCATGCCAGCGGTCCAGCCGGGCGGCGCGCTCGGTGGCCGCCAGTTGTGGCGTATATACCGCCTCGGCTCGCCAGCGCGCGGCCAGGTCGTCCAGGCTGACACCCAGGGCCGAGTGCGCGGCCAGGTGGGCGATGCCAATGGCGGTGCTCTCGCGCGCGGCGGCCACGCGCACTTCCAGGTCGGTCAGGTCGGCCACCGCCTGCATCAAATACGAGTTGGCCGACGGGCCGCCGTCCACCTTCAGGTAGGGCGGGAAGGGCGCGTCGCTGGCCTGGCGCAGGTCGGCCCGCATGGCGGCCACGACATCGACGACGCGGCAGGCCAGCCCGTCGAGCGTGGCGCGGGCGAGGTCGGCCGGCGTGGTGGCGCGGCTGAGGCCAAACAGCGCCCCGCGCACCTGCGGCTGCCAGTAGGGCGCGGCCAGCCCGGCCAGCGCCGGCACACACACCACCTCCCGGTCGGTCGAGCTGGCGGCCAACGGCGCGCTGCTGGCTACATCCGGCAGTAGGTGCAGGTCGTCGGCCAGCCACTCGACGGCCGCGCCCATGACAAAGATGCCGCCGTCGAGCGCGTAAGCCAGGTGGCCGGGAAACTGCCAGGCCACGGTCGTTAGCAAATGCTGCTCTGACAGGCGCGGCTGTGCGCCCACGTTCATTAGCAAAAAGCTGCCGGTGCCGAAGGTGCACTTAACCTCGCCCGGCTGAAAGCAGGCCTGCCCAAACAGCGCCGCCTGCTGATCGACCAGCAGCGCGTGCAGCGGCAGGGGTTTGCCCTCGCCAAAGTCGAGCTGCCCGATCAGCCCGGCGGCCGGGCGCACCTCCGGCAGCATCGCGCGCGGCACGTCGAACAGCGCCAGCAGGTCGTCGTCCCACGTTAGGCGCTGGATGTCGAATAATAACGTGCGCGAGGCGGTGCTGGCGTCGGTGACGTGCAGCGCGCCGCCGCTCAGGTGCCAGAGTACCCAACTCTCGGTCGTGCCAAAGCGCACGCGGCCGGCGCGGGCGGCGGCGGCCAGGGCCGGATCGGCCTCCAAGACTGTACGCAGCTTGGGGGCCGAGAAGTAGCTGTCGAGCAGCAGCCCGGTCTTGGCGTGCAGCCACTCGGCGTCCACCGTCGCGGCCATGCTCGCGCACAGCGCGGTGGCGCGCTGGTCTTGCCAGATGATGGCGGGCGTCAGCGGGCGGCCGGTGGCGGCGTCCCACAAAATAAACGTCTCACCCTGATTGTCGAAGCCGACGGCCGTGATGGCGTACTCGGCCATCAGCGGCGCGGCCACGGCCCGCACGGCCGCCAGGATGTCCCACGGGTCTTGCTCCACCCAGCCGGGGCGCGGAAAGCGCGACACCACGGCGACCGAGCGGCGGGCCACCACCTGCCCGCGCTCGTCGAGCACCACGGCAGTGGTCTGCGTGGTGCCCTGGTCAATGCCCAGCAAATAAGCGCCGGCCATGCCGCGTTACAGGCGCGCCCGCAGCTCCGGCGTGCCGTAGTCGAACTGAATCCCGGCGGCGGTCTTCTCGGCGAAGGCGGTCGCCACTTTGATCACGGCATTCGCCACGTCGTCCAGGTCTTCACGCTCCAGCAGCGGGTGCACGCTCGCCAGCCAGAACACTTCGTCGCAGGCGGCTTCGGCTACCGGGTGTTGGCCGGGGCCGTACTCCACCTTGCCGTCGTAATACTTGCAGTCGAATGGGCAGCTCTTGCCGCCGTAGCCGGTCTGGTTGACGAACACTGGCTCCAGGTGCTGCGGCACAATCCAGCGCGTGGTCGAGATGTAGCCCAGGTCGTAGACGCCCTCAGCCGCCAGCGCAGCGGCGAAGCTGAGCATGTCGGCGCCCAGCACTTTGCGGTCGAGGCGGATGACGTAGTAAAAATACACCCGGTCGCCCCACTCCGGCTCGACCGGCGTGCTGATGCCGGGCAGCCCCTTCAGGCGCTCGGTCAGGTAGCGGGCGTTGGCGGTGCGGGCGGCGATCAGCCGGTCGGCCTTCTTCATCTGCTCGAGCCCGATGGCGGCCTGCATGTTGGTGATGCGGTAATTGGTGCAGGGCAGGCCCCAGTGATACTTGCTGGCTTTGCCCAGCGAGCGCTTGCGGGCAAAGTCGCTGTAGCCCCACATTTTGTCGTACAGGTCGTCATCGTCGGTGATCAAGAAGCCGCCCTCGCCGGTGTTGGTGATCTTGCCGGTGATGGTGCTGAACGAGCCGACATGGCCGATGGTGCCGATCTTGCGGCCCTTGTAGGTCGCGCCCAACGACTGGGCCGCGTCTTCGAGCACCCACAAGTTGTGCTTCTTGGCCAGGTCCATAATCGGGTCCATATCTACGGGCGTGCCGGTGATGGCGACCGGGATGATGGCCTTGGTGCGCTTGGTGATCTTGCGCTCCACGTCGGCGGGGTCGAGCGTCAGGTGCACCGGGTCCACATCGGCGAAGATCGGCACGGCGTTCTGCTCCAGCACGCAGGTGTTGGAGGCGATGAAGGTGTAAGGGGTGACGATGACCTCGTCGCCGGGGCCGATGCCGAAGGCGGCCAGGGCGATGTGCAGCGAGGTGGTGCCGCTAGAGACGGCCAGCGCGTGCTTGACGCCGAACCACTTGGCCAGCGCTGCCTCGTAGTCGAGCGTGGCCTCGGCCCGGCGCAGCTTCTTTTGCTTGGCGACTTTGAGCAGCGCTTGCAGCTCTTCCTCTTCAAAGACATCGGTCTCGACAATCGGAGGTTTGGAGCGCACCGGAGCGCCGCCGTCAATCGCCAGCTTCGACATATTATGTCTCCTTTGGACGGGTCAAACAGGGGGTGATGATGGTGGCCCTCCCCGGCTGCCCCTTTACACACGGGGAATGCTAAGATATATTAGTGTTGTCGGACAACATACATCTTATGCATGTTACACCAGACAGAATCTCCATGTCAAGCTTGCGGTATGGCTGTTTGTACCTAAGATAGGGCCTGCGTCGCCGAGCCTCAGGGGTGGAGATTCCCACAGCGTCTATGCCAATTCGACCCAATATCGGCCCCATTCAAAACAGCGTCAGCCTGCCCGAGAAGGTGGCCGAGCAACTGCGCGATATGGTCATCCGCGGCGAGTTGGCGCCGAGCGCCCAACTGCCGACTGAGCCAGAACTATCGCGCGCCATGAACGTCAGCCGCAGCACGCTGCGCACCGCGCTGCACACGCTGGTGCGCGAGGGCGTGGTGGTGCGGCGGCGCGGCATCGGCACCTTTGTGGCCGAGCAGCCCCTGGCGGCCAACAACCTCAACCTGAACTGGGGCGTCACCGAGGTCATCCGCGCCACCGGGGCCAATCCCGGCACGACCGATTTGCGGATTATCACCGACACGGCTGACGAACGGCTGGCGATGCGGCTGAACGTGGCCCACGGCGCCCCGGTGATTATCGTGGAGCGCGTGCGGCTGGCGGACGAGACGCGAGTGGTGTTCTCACGCGACTGTTTCGCGCCGGCGCTGTTCGATGGCGTCCAGGGTGGCATCGCGCTGCCGGAGCTGGAAGCCTATCTGCTCAAACACCAATCGCTGTACGGCTTCTTGAAAGAAAAGTTGGGGCTCGATTTTCACCACGCCGGCGCCTGGCTGCGCCCGGTGATGGCCGACCCCACGCTGGCCGAGCGGCTGGAAATTCCGCAGGGCAGCGCGCTACTGTACATCGAGCAGGTGGATTACGACGTCAACGGTCAGCCGCTGGTGCTGGCGGATGAGTTCCACGTGGCCGAAGCATTTAACTTCACGGTCTACCGCTCGCGCCTGGCGCCAGGGTAGAGGAGCAGGCAACATGCGCATCATCATGGGCAGCGACCACTTTGGGTATCCGCTGAAGGAAGATCTGAAGCAGTATCTGATCGAGCTTGGCCACGAACCGATTGACGTGGGCTGCCAGAGCGCCGACACCCCGGTGGACTATCCCGATGTGGCGGTGGACGTGGCCCAGCGCATCGCGCATGGCGACTACGACCGCGGCATTCTCATCTGCGGCACCGGCGCGGGCATGGCGATTGTGGCGAACAAGGTGGCCGGGGTGCGCGCAGTCTGCGCCCACGACCCGTTCTCGGCCGAGCGCGCCCGCAAGAGCAATAACGCCCAAGTGATTACGATGGGCGCGCAGATCATCGGCACGGCGCTGGGCCGGCAACTGCTCGATCACTGGCTGGCCTCCGAATACAGCGGCGGGCGCTCGGCCCCCAAAGTGGAGAAGATCGAAGCGCTCGACCGGCTGCCGCGCGAGGGCTCGCCGTCAAAGTAAGTGGCAACGGATTTTGGAACGGATGCTTTGTGATTCAGCGCGGGCCACAGCAAAGTGACGGTTGGGTAAGCGCAGGTCTACGAAAAACGAACGGGCCAGTCAGAGACTCTGACTGGCCCGTTTTCTGTTCTACTTCGGTGGGGTGCTTACCCGCGTGATGGCTCGCTCATGGTGGCCTTGGCCTTGACCACTTCGGCGGCCAGGAAGCCATCCTGCCCCAGGCCTTGTTCCATGTGCACGCGGCGGGCGGGGGTGGCGGTGCGCCGCATGGCCGCGCCGTAGAGTGAGTCGGGCCAGAAGCGCGCGAAGCCGGCCACTTCGTTTTGCAGCAGCGGCAGCTCGGCTTCGCTGTAGCGCGCGGTGGTGTTGATGGTGAACATGCGCCGCCGGTTGCTGCCGCCCCACGAGCTGTGCTTGAGGGCCTGGTTGAAGACCACCACGTCGCCCGGCTGGCTGGTGAGCACGGTGGCCGGAATCTGGTCGCCGGTCAGTCCTAGCGTGTCTTCCGGGTGCCGCACTGCGCCGTGCACGGCCTCGGCGAAGCTGTCGCCGTAGCGGTGGCTGCCGGGGATGACGCGCAGCGCGCCGGTGGTGGCGTCGACTGGGTCGAGGTACAGGGCCATCTTGTAAAAGGTGCGCGGCGGCTTCCCGCGCGACTTGCCGCTCCAGTCGGTGTCGGAGTGCCAGTTGGTGTCGCCAACGTAGAAGTTGCCATCGCTGCCCAGGTAGTTGTAATCTGGGCCGAGCAGGTCGGTGAAAATGCCGTCGATGCGCGGGTCATCCACCAGCGAGGCCAGATAGTCGGTCTGGTCGATGAACGGCACGATGCACGAGCGCGCCTGGCCGTCGTGCGCCACGCCGTTGTGGCCGCCGCCATGCCCGGCGAAGACTGACTCGAACTCCTCAATGATGCGGTCGATCCGGTCGTTGAGCAGGCCCGGGAAGACCATGTAGCCGAACACATCGATGTATTTAAGCTGGTGGGGGGTAAGGGTGAGCTGACTCATGCGCTGCCTCGCTGCGACCAAATAGACTGGGTTGAATAGCTGAATTACGCGCGCAGTATAGCATTCTTGGCAACGGCTGTTGTAACGGAGGTAACGGATATTACGCGTGATAGCCGGCTGACGTAGTTATTGGCGGGCCGGTTTCAGTGCGGCCGAACTCGTGCAGCCGGCCCCAAGTCCCCCGAGTCCCCCTCTGCTAGCCGCTCGGCCCGCGCAGCGTGGCGGCATGGGTGAAGGCCGGCAGCAGGTCGAAGTAGACTTCGCGGTATAGGCCATAGGCGGCATCGTAGGCGGCGCGGGCGGCGGGGCGCGGGTCGAAGTGCTGGGCCAGGCGCACCACCAGCGGGCAGGCCTCGGCGGCGGTGGCGTAAGCGCCGAAGCCCACCAGCGCCAGCACGGCCGCGCCCACGGCGGTGGTCTCGGTCGTCACTGGCACGGTCACGGGCAGGCCGGTCACGTCGGCCTTGATTTGATTCCACAGGGCGCTGCGCGCGCCGCCGCCCATCACGCGCAGTTCGTCGGCCGGCAAGCCCATGGCCTGCATCTGGTCGGTGATATCACGCACGCCGTAGGCCGAGCCTTCCAGCACGGCGCGGGCCAGGTGGGCGCGCGTGTGCGCCAGCGTGAAGCCGAACAGCGTGCCGCGCGCCGCCTCGTTCCAGGTGGGCGTGGTGGTGCCCATCAGCGTCGGCAGGAACACCAGCCCCTCTGCGCCGGGGACGATGTCCGCCGCCAGCAGGTCGAGTTGGGCGTAGGCGCTCGGGCCGCCGCCGGCCGCCGCGCGCACCTCGTCCGGCGCGAAGTTGTCGCGCAGCCAGCGATAGTTGGCCCCCGACACGAAGCCGGGGTTCTCCAGCAGCCACAGCGCCGGGTCGGCGTGGCAGTGCGTTTCGATCAGCCGCAGCGGGTCGAAGGCCGGGCCGGGCAGCGCCGCGCACACCGGCTCAGACGTGCCGGCGATGTCGCCGATCAGCCCGGCGCGCACCACGCCGGCCCCCAGACAGGCGGCGTGCTCGTCGCCGCTGCCGACCACCACCAGCGTCTCTGGGCGCAAACCAAGCTGGGCGGCCAGCGCCGGGCGCAGCGTGCCCAGCCGGTCCGTGGCTGGGCGCACGGGCGGCAGTTGGGCCAGGTCCAGCCCAAACGCGGCGCACATCGCCGGCGACCAGTCGCGCGTGCGGATGTCGAGCAGCAGCGAGGCCGAGGCGTTAGAGTAGTCAATCGCCAGCTCGCCGGTCAAAAAGTAGGCCAGGTAGCTGCCGGGCTGGAG
>JBBRZY010000106.1:0-9854 GCA_038252885.1 Anaerolineales bacterium
GATCCAGGCGTAGGCCGCCCCGTCGGTGTAGCGGTGGCCACGGTCGTCGATCGTGTCGTCCACCAGCAGATAGTTCTGTTCCTCCCACAGCCAATAAGCCGGGCGCAAATAAGCCGGCGGGCCAAAAAGCGGCAGGCTAAAGGCCTCCGCCTCTGGGCCGTGCACCAAGACATGGTGGTGGTTGAACGGGACGACGAGACTCTGAAATTCAATGGGCATAGGATTTGATGATCAATAGCCAGTACCGAGGGGCAGGGTGCATTGTACTCCAGCGGGCGCGGCCGGCGCTGGCCCGGTCAGGCGATACACGGCATAACCATCGAGTTGGTCGGCCGCGGTGACGCCCAGCGTGTCTTCCACCAGCGCGCGTAGTTCGGGCGCGGCCACCACAATCTGGCGCAAGTGAAATTCGGCCACGCAGGCGCGCAGCAGATCGGGGTTGCCGGCCAACAGCGACGGCGTGTCGTTTAGGTTCACGAAATCCAGCGGGCGGTCATAGAGGATGTGTGTCAGGTCGTTCGCGCCGGTGTGGATCGCCATATACTGCCAAAAGTTCAACTCGATCAACACCGTGGGGCCGCTTGCATCAATGCCCTCCTGGCGCAGCCACTGGCCGGCGCGCAGGCCACCGGCGGCCGGGTCGTTGTCGAAGTGCAGCGCAGCATTCACCTGGCGCACCGCCAGCAGGGCGACCACGAGGGCCAGGGCCAGGTTTGCCCAGGGCCGCAGTTTCGCGCGCCGGTTCGCCAGCCACACCAACAGCCCGGCCAGCAGCGGGTAGAACATGAACAGAAAGACCGCCAGGTAGCGGATGTAGTTGCCCGGCGGCTGCGGTTGCCCGCGCTGCAACGCGGCATATAGCGCGAAGGGCACGACGGCCAGCAGCAGTAACCAGCGCAGCGGGCGATTGCGCCGCGCCATGAGCAGCCCGAACAGCAGCGCCACTGGCAGCAGCACCAGGGCCAGCGGGTCTAGCCGCCAGGCCACCTGAAAGTAGGGCGCGTAGGTCGTGACTGCGCCGTAATACTTCTCGTCGAAACCGCGCGTGACGTTGATGAAGTAGATCGGGTCGTGGTTGACGATCCAGTTGCTAATCATCGTCACCAGCGGCACCACGGTCAACGCCGCCGCTGCCGCCCACCGGGGCCACCCGCCGCGCCAGTCCTTGCGCCGCAGGTAGGGCCAGGTGCTCACCACCAGCGCCGCCCCCATCGTCGCCGCGAACAAAAAGCCTTCAATCCGCACGCCCGAGGTCAGCGCCATCAGCCCGGTTGCGGCGGCCAACCAGTGGTGGCGCCCGGTCTGCGCCCAAACGACTAGCGCCAGTGTCGCGCCTGCCAGCAGGGCAAAGAAGAAAATTTCACTCAGCGGCACCTGGCTAAGCCAGAGGTGGGCGGGGTTGAGGCCCACCAAAAGGGCGGCCAACACACCGGCGCGGCGGCGCTGGAATAGCCTGGCTGTCAGCCAACCAACGACCACGAGCGAGGCCAGGCCAAATACCTGCGCCAGGGCGCGCGGCAGATAGTACAGGTCCCAATCTACACGCAGCAGCGCGCCCAGGGCGAAGGTGTAGAAGTTGAAGGGCAGCCACGGCCCGGTCCAAATGCCCTCCGGGTGCAGCGCCCAGCGGGCGGCGGCGATCACGCGGCCGAAGTCATCGCCGGTGAGCGCGCGAAAACCAGCCTGATGTAAGCCATATTGAATGACAATTCGGGCGCCGACGAGCAGCGCCAGTAGGGCGGGCAGCGCGTAACGGGGAAGGGGGCGGCCGGGGCGGGTTGTCAGTGTCATGCGGGGCCGCCCGGGGGCAGGCGGACAACGGCGTCCGCCTGCCCGTTGTTGGTCAAGCTAAGCGACAATCGGCCCGGCGGCAGCGACCTTCGGGTCCACCGCGGCGGCAAACTGTTTGAAATTCTTCTGGAACGCTTGGGCCAACTCGCGCGCCTTGGCGTCGTAGGCGTCCTTGTCGGCCCAGGTGTCGCGCGGTTGCAGCACCTCCGGCGGCACACCCTGGCAGGCCACCGGCACGTGCAGGCGGAACACTGGGTCATGCTCGGTCGGCACGTCTGCCAATGCGCCGCTTAGGATGGCTGTGATCATGGCGCGGGTGTAAGCCAACTTCAGGCGTCGCCCCACGCCGGGCGGCCCGGCGCTCCAGCCCGTGTTCACCAACCACACGGTCGAATGATGCTGTTTGATCTTGGCGCTCAACAGCTCGCCATAGACAGCGGGCGGATGCACCAAGAAGGGCGAGGCAAAGCAGGCCGAGAACGTGGCTTCTGGCTGGCTGACGCCGCGCTCTGTGCCGGCCAGCTTGGCGGTGTAGCCCGAGAGGAAGTGATACATGGCCTGCTCGGGCGTCAGCCGCGCCAACGGCGGCATCACGCCGAAGGCATCGGCCGTCAGGAAGATGATGTTGGCCGGGTGACCGCCTTGGCCCGACACCACATGGTTAGGAATGAAGTGCAGCGGGTAAGCCACGCGCGTGTTTTCGGTGATGGCCGTGCTGTCCAAGTCGAGCGCGCGCGTGTCCGGGTCCATCACCACGTTCTCAAGCACGGTGCCGAACCGGCTCAGGGTGGCGTAGATTTCCGGCTCCGCCTCGGCCGAGAGGTGGATGGCCTTGGCGTAGCAGCCGCCCTCAAAGTTGAAGATGCCGTCATCGCCCCAGCCGTGCTCGTCGTCGCCGATCAGGTCGCGGGCCGGGTCGGCCGAGAGGGTGGTCTTGCCGGTGCCAGAGAGCCCAAAGAACAGCGCCGTGTCGCCGTCTGGCCCCACATTGGCCGAGCAGTGCATCGGCAGCAGCCCGGCGTTGGGCAGCAGGTAATTCAGCACGGTGAAGATGGATTTCTTGATCTCGCCCGCGTAGCGCGTGCCGGCGATGACGATCGTGTTCGACGCCAGGTCGAGCACGATGGCCGCCGTTTCGCCCGACGCCGGCTGGCGGATGCCATGCACCACCGGGTCGGGGTGGTACTCCGGCGCGTGCAGGATAGTGAAATTCGGCTCGAAAGCAGCCAGCTCCTCGGCCGGCGGGCGGATGAACAGGTTGTAGGCAAACAGCGTCTGCCAGGCCGTCTCCGACACTAGCCGCACACGCAGGCGGTGGGCCGGGTCGGCGCTGGCGTACAGGTCGCGCACGAACAGCTCGCGCGTGTTGAGGTGCGCCTTCACATCGGCCAGCAGCCGCGCAAACTTGGCCGGGTCGTAGGGCTGGTTGACCTTGCCCCACCAAACTTTGTCTTCGCTGCGCGGCTCCTTGACCACCCACTTATCTTCCGGCGACCGCCCGGTGAAGGGCGTGGTGATCGCCAAAAACGCGCCGCCGGCCGCGAGTTGTCCCTCGTGGCGCGCCAGGGCCATTTCAATGGTCGCCGCAGGCGTGGGATTCCAGTGCTGCTGGGTGCCGGTCAGGCCGAGCGCATCCAGACCATGCAGGGTAGCAATCATTTAGCTTCTCCTATGACAACACCGTCAACAACAGCGCCGGCGCCGGGCCGGGCGGGCAACAGTACAAATAGCCGGCGCGGGCCCCTATTTGAGCGCGCCGATGGTCTCGCGAATGATCTTGACCGACTTGTCGGCCATCGCTTTCTCGTCGGCCGTCAGGTCGTACTGGATGATCTGCTCGACGCCATTCGCGCCCAGCTTCACCGGCACGCCAAAGCAGATGTCGTTCAGGCCGTACTCGCCCTCCAGCAGGGTGCTGGCCGGCACGATCAGGCGCGAGTCTAGCAGCACGGCTTCGGCCATCTTGGCCAGGGCCGCGCCGGGGGCGTAATAGGCCGAGGTGCCTAGCAAGTTCACGATCTCACCGCCGCCCTTGCGGGTGCGCTCGACAATGGCATTCAACTTCTCCGGCGACAGCCATTCGGTCAGCGGCCGGCCGAACACGGTGGAATAGCGCGTCAGCGGCACCATCTCGTCGCCGTGTCCGCCCAGCACCACGGTCTGCACGTTCTCAATCGAGACATCCAGTTCTTGCGCCACGAAAGCCGCCATGCGGGCCGAGTCCAGAATGCCGGCCTGGCCGATGACGCGGTTCTTGGGCAGCCCGGAGTGCTTGACCGCCAGATAGGTCATGGTGTCGAGCGGGTTGGTCACCACGATGTAGACGGCCTTGGGCGAGCGCGGGATGGCCTGGTTGAGCACGTCCACGATCACTTGCTGGTTGGCGCCCACCAGGTCTTCGCGGCTCATGCCGGGCTTGCGCGGCAGCCCGCCGGTGATGATGACGATGTCTGAGTTCTCGGTGCCGTCGTATGAGCCGTCGGCGTTGCCGCGAATGCGCGTGTTGTAGCCCTCGATCGGGCCGGCTTGCAGCAGGTCGAGCCCCTTGCCGACCGGCATGGTCTTGGCAATCGGGATGTCAACTAGCACCAGGTCAGCCAGGCCGCGTTTGGCCAGCCACAGTGCGCACGACGCGCCGACGTTGCCGACGCCTACGATGGTGATTTTGTTTCGCATGGTGTTCTCCGCCTTCAGAGGAAAATGGTATGTGAATAGAGGCTTCAAATATAGGGCTACGCGATAAAACGCCGCCCCAACAGCCAAATTCTATCACACTGCCGCCGGCTGACTGGTGGGGCGCTAGGGCACAGGCGCGGGGTCGAGTTCCTGGGCGCGCATGGCCTGGAAAGAGGCAATGGCGACTTCAAGCATCGAGTTGTCGGGCTGGCGCGTGGTCAGGCGCTGGAGCGCCAGGTTGGGGATGACGAGCAGGCGCACCAGCGGGTTGCCGAGGTGGCGCGCCGTGAAGCGGATGTACTCGTAGGCCATCCCAGCCACGACTGGGATGAGGACGATGCGCGACACCAGCCGCAGCCAAAGCGGCAGCGGGCCGAGGATGGCAAAGATGAAGATCGACATGACGACCACGGTCAGCAGAAAGGCCGTGCCGCAGCGCGGGTGCTCCAGCGGAAAGCGCGCCACCGAGGCGGGCGTCAGCTCGGCCCCAGCCTCGAAGGCGTGGATGGTCTTGTGCTCGGCCCCGTGGTAGCCAAACAGCCGCTTGATATCCGGCACCAGCCCGATGACGGCCAGGTAGCCCAAGATCAGCGTCAGCCGCACGCCGCCCTCGATCACGCTGCCCCACACGGGGTTGAGGTGCAGTGCGTTTTCGCCCCACTGCGCCAGCCCGGCCGGGGCCAGGAAGAACACGCTCAGGCTGATGGCCAGCGAGACGGCGATGGTGCCCCAGGCCACCGGCCCTTCAAACTTGGCCGCGCCGTCGGCCGCCACGTTGGCGGCGTAGGTCAGGCTCTGGTAGCCCAGGCCCAAAGCGTCCCACAGGCCCAACAGGCCGCGCACAAACGGCAGCCGGCTGAAGCCGTTGCGGTAGAGCACACTGATCGGTTGGGTGTGGACGACGATCTTCTGGTCGGGCGCGCGCACGGCGACCGCCATGCTGCGCGTGCCGCGCATCATCACGCCCTCGATGACGGCTTGCCCGCCATAGGGGAGCAGTTTGGGTGAGTTGGCCATAGCGCCCATTGTAGCAGACGGTCGGCTCGGCCAAAGCGTTTACGGCCAGGCGGCGAACGGTCAGCCTGTGTCAGCTTGCTGGGAGCGCGCCGGCTGACGGCCGGCGTCGGAAGTCCTAAGATAGCACTTGTGGCGCGGCCCGCTTGACAGTCGGACTGGGCGGTCTAAACTCTGTCTCACTGCAAGCGCCTGTTCAACCTAGTCAACCCATCGCGCCGTCATCCACTCGTCGCGGCGCCAGCGTCTTGGCAAGGCCCTACCAAAGGAGGGGCAAATGACCACACTCGCAAACCTCAAGCTGATGGTTGAATCTTTCCAAAAGAAGGTGACCAAGCTGGTCGAGGCCGATAGGACCGGCGGCCCCACCTGGAAGCTAGTCGTGAAAGAGGCGCAGGCCGTCCCCGCAGCGCTCAAGACGCAAATTGACTACATCCAAAAGTGCCACGCTAGCGTCTACCCCCCAGACAAACTCAAGATCCCCGGCTATTTCAAGACCATGAAGGCGCAATGGAGTGTGGTCAAGATTGACGCCGCCAAGAAATATTCGCTGGAGCACAAGAAGGGCGGCGCCAAGTCGCGCGCCAGCGGCCTCAAAGGCTTGGTGACTACTGCGAAGACCCAGCAAGCCGAAGCCACGCGCGTGAAATTGTGCGAGTTGCTGATTCAGCAGTACACCAAGCTCAACCTGGTCATGAAGAGCGTGAAAAAGGCCGGCGATTTCGATGACCTTGAAGGCGTCTAAGCGCCCAGCCCGCCCTTAAACCCATACGCGGGGCCGGTCCTTTGAGTGGACCGGCCCCGCGTTCTTGCTTCGGGTGCTTAGGCCAACGCTCAGGCTGGCGGCGCGGCGGGTTTGGCGGCCTCGAAGCGCTCGGCCTGGCGAGCGCGGCGCGCCGCCACTTCGCTTTCCACCCGGACGCGAATGACCGTCCACTCTTCGACCGGCACGGCCAGGAAGGCGGCCACGACCGCTGGGTCAAATTGGCAGTTGGCCTCCTCGGCGATGATGCGGCAAGCCTCGTCCATCGGCCGGCCCTGCCGGTAAGGGCGGGTGGAGGTCAGGGCGTCAAACGTGTCAGCCACGGCGAACAACCGCGCCCCCAGCGGGATCGCCTCGCCCCGCAGCCCGAACGGGTATCCCGTGCCGTCCCACGCTTCCTGATGGGCCAACACAATGCGCACTTCTTCCTTCAGGTACGGGATGTCCATTAACATCTCGTAGCCTTCCTGCGGGTGTTTCTCAATCACCCGGCGCTCGTCGGGGGCCAGGGCGCTGGGCTTGTTTAGGATGGCGTCGGGTACGCCGATCTTGCCGATATCGTGGATCAGCGCGCCCCGGCAAATCTCCATCACCTCTGGCTCCGGCAGCCCCAGTTGGCGCGCCAGTCGCGCGGTGTACTCTACGACGCGGCGCGAGTGGCCCTCGGTCTCACGATCGCGCAGGTCGAGCGCGGCGGCCAGGGCGTCCAGCGTGCGGTCATAGCTGGCCGAGAGCTCGGTGAACAGGCGGGCGTTCTCAATCGCCAGGGCGGCGCTGTCGGCGATATTGCGCAACAGGTCGAGGTCATCAGCGCTGAACAGTTGGCCGTTGAGCTTGTTGACCGCCTCAATCGCGCCAATGGCCTGGCCCTGACGCACCAGCGGCACGCACAGCAGCGAGTTGGTCACAAAGCCTGTCTGCTGGTCGGCCGCGCGGTAAAAGCGCGGGTCTTGCTGGGCATTGGGCAGGATGATGGCCTGTTGCTGGGAGACCGACATGCCCACAATGCCCTTGCCCAGCGGCACCTGCACCCGCTTGATGGCCTCGGCCTCTGGGCCGGTGGCGAAGCGGCAAGCCAACATGCCGGTCTCAGGGTTCAGCAGCCAAAGTGACTCGCCTTCGGCGTGGATGGCTTGGTTAATCTCGGTCAGCACCAGCGGGATGAGCACCTCGATGTCGAGGGTCTGCTGCAAGTGGTGGCTGATCTGCTCTAGCAAGCGCTGGCGTTCGGTGTTGTGCCGCTGGCTGGCATAGAGCTGCGCGTTCTGAATGGCGACCGCCGCGTGGCCGGCGAGCGCCCCAATGAGCACTCGGTCGGCCTCCGAAAATGCTACTTGGCCGAGCTTGTTAACGACGGTGATCGCGCCCAGCGAGTCGCCGCGCGCCAAGAGCGGGGCCACGACCGCGCTGCGGGCATGTTGGCATAAATAGGGGGGCAAGCAGCGCTCAGAGCGGGGGTCGCTGGCGACGCTATCGAGCCGCAGCGTGAGGCCTTGCACCCACAGGCCCTCGGCGCCGAGCGGGGCGGCGGCCAGGTCCGTCCCCACCAGTTGCTCAGACTCTGGGCCGACGGCGTGCGTGCAGTTCAGGCGTTCTTCGCGGCTGTCGAGCAGCCAAATCGAGACGCCCTCGCTGCGGGCGGCGCTCTGCATTTGTTTCAGAATCGAAACCAATAGCGGATCGAACTCCAGGGTGGAGTGAAACGCCTGGCCGAGTTCCAATAGCAAACTCAGCGCACTGGGGGCTTCGGCAGATAATTCCATTGTCAGTCAGATCGCAATCGGATGAGGACGCCGGTTCCTATTATACTCATGTTTATCGAGCGGCTTGGCATTTGCGGCCCACCTGAATCCCACTATACTTTGGCAGTGTGTCTCCCAACCCCGCCCAGCTAAAGTCCCCTTCGACCGATCCGGCGGCTGCCCTTGTGGCGGCCCTGCCGGCGAGCTCTCCCGAACAACGCGCCGCCGACCTGGAACAAGCGCTGATCGTTCTGCACCAGGTGGCCGTGGCTGGAGCCGCCGCGACCAATGAAGACGACCTCATTGCCCAAGTCACCCGTATTATCGGCCAAGGCCTGTTCACTGACAACTTTGGCGTGATGCTGTTGGACGAGGCAGCCGGCGTGCTGCGGCTGCATCCCTCGTACCAAGGGATGAACTCCGACGACCTGAATGCCCTCATGCCGCTGGGCCAGGGTGTCACCGGCCGCGTGGCCGCCACTGGCGTGCCCTGCCGCCTGGCCGACACCTCGCTCGAACCCAATTATCTTGAAATCGGCCAACCCATGCGGTCCGAGTTGTGCGTACCGCTGCGGGCCGGCGAACGCACTTTTGGCGTGGTCAACGCCGAAAGCACGGTCTTGGCGGCTTTTACAGAGGCCGATGAGCGGCTGATAGCGACGCTGGCGGGCCAACTGGCAACCGCCATCGACCGGCTGCGGGCCGAGGCCGCCGAACGCCACGCCAGCTTGCGCGCCGCCGAAAGCCGCAGTGTGCTGTACCGCGCTAGCCAGGAGATCACTGGCAGCCTGGACCTGGAGCGCGTGTACGCGGCCACCCATCGCGCTGTGGCTGAGTTGATGGCCAGTGAGGCGTTCCTCATCGCGCTGGCTGAAGAAGACCAGGCGCACATCGCCCTGGTGTACGCCATGGACCAGGGCGAGCGGATTAGCGTTGGCCGCAAGCGCATGGGCGAAGGCCTGAGCGGTCACGTCATCGCCGCCGGCCAGTCGCTGCGGGTAGACGACCTGACCGAACTGCCCCCGGTGGTGCCCCATCACTTTGGCGGGGCCACCCAGGTGCGGTCCTTAATTGCCGTGCCGCTGCGCCTGGGCACGAAAGTCTTCGGTATGGTCTCGACCCAAAGCTACCGCCCGGCCGCCTTTGTCGCCGAAGACCTGCAAACCCTCACGGTGCTCGCTAACCAGGCGGCCGTGGCGATTGAGCAGGCCCGGCTGTTCGCCGCCGAGCGCGAGCAGCGCCTGCTGGCTGAGGTGCTGCGCGAGACGGGCGCGATCTTAAGCGCCAACTTGGAACTGGCCCCGGTGCTCGATCAATTACTAGAACAGGTGGCGCGCGTGGTGCCGTTCGACACCGGCACGATCATGCTGAGCGAGGGCGAGCATTACCGCGTGGCCCGCCAACGCGGCTACGATCAATTGGGGCAGATGGCCGAAACTCAGGTCAGCGCCATGGCGTTTGACGTGCGCGCGACTGCTACCCTGCGCACCGTCGTGACGACCGGCGCGCCCTACATTGTGCCCGACACGCACATCTTCCCCGGCTGGGTGCCGGCCGAGGCCTCGCGTCACATTCGCTCGTGGCTGGGCGTGCCGCTGATCGCCCAGGACGAAATCATCGCCATTTTTGCGCTCGACAAGATTGAGCCGGATTTCTACCAACCGCGCCACGCGCGCAACTTGGCGACCTTCGCCGGGCAGGCGGCGCTCGCGGTGAAGAACGCCCAACTGTTTGAAGCCGAGCGCCGGCGCGTAGCGGCGCTGACAGCGCTGCATGAGATTAGCCTTGATGTTAGCCAGGAGTTGGACCTCAACGCGTTGCTGCAGCTCATCGTCTCGCGGGCCATGCGGCTGCTGAACGCCACCGCC
>JBBRZY010000107.1:0-9820 GCA_038252885.1 Anaerolineales bacterium
GCCTCCACCACCGCCCCAACGAGCTTTCGGGCGGCCAGCAGCAGCGCGTGGCCATTGCCCGCGCCCTGGCCAACAAGCCCGCCATCCTGCTGGCCGACGAGCCGACCGGCGCGCTCGACAGCAAGACCGGCGCGGAGATCATCGCGCTGTTCAAGCAATTGCACCGCGACCTGGGCCAGACCGTGATCTACGTGACCCACGACCCCGTGATCGCCGCCCACACCAACCGCATCGTGCGCCTCGCCGACGGCCAGGTGGTGGGCGATGAGGTGGTCGATCACACGGCCGACGCCGTGGCGGCGCACTAGCCTTTACCGGCGCGGCGGTGGGCGCCCGGGCTGCTCCGCTAAGACGCGGGGGCTGAAAGGTCCAGGGGTAGTATCGGAACCTGGATAACGCACGGAATGGGATGAGGACGACATGAACTTTGGTGAAAATATCCGCCTGGCGCTGCGAGCGCTGCTGGCGAACAAAATGCGGTCAGGGCTGACCATGCTGGGCATGATCATCGGCGTAGGCGCGGTGGTGGCGCTAATGGCGTTGGGCAACGGCGCCACCGCCAGCATCACCAGCCAGGTGCAGGGCATCGGCGCCAATTTGGTGTCGGTGCAGCCGGGGCGGCTGCAAGCCGGACAAGGGCCGCAGTCGAACGCGCTGGCCTACCTGTACTACAGCGACTATGAGGCGCTGCTCGACAAACTGGAAGGCGCGTCGGACATCGTGCCGAACTTCCAGGGGCAAGCCACGGTCACGCAGGGCAAAGAGACCACCAGCGTCAGCATCAACGCCACGCTGACGGCCTACGCCAAAGTGCGCGCGTATGAGATCGCGCACGGCCGCATGTTCACCGACAACGAGAACAGCAGCGGCGCGCGCGTGGCCGTGCTCGGCTCGCAGACCGCCACCGACCTGTTCGGCCCGCTCGACCCGGTCGGCCGCAATATCAAGATCACCGGCGTCACCTTCAAGGTCGTGGGCCTGCTCGAGTCTAAGGGCTCGTCTGGCTTCGGCAGCGAAGACAATTTGATCTTCATCCCGCTCAAGACCGGCTACGACAAGCTGTTTGGCGCCACCGCCACGGCCAACGGCCAAAAGCGCGTCAGCACTATCGCCATCTCGGCCGCCAGCGCCGATAACGTCGCGGCGGTGGTGGCGGCGACCGAGAAAATTCTGCGGCGCGCGCACGGCCTGAAGGCCAGCGACGACGCCGACTTCTCGGTCATCAGCCAGGCTTTCATTCTCGACACGCTGACGACCATCACCGCCACGCTGACCGCCTTCTTGGGCGCGATTGCGGGCATCTCGCTGCTGGTCGGCGGCATCGGCATCATGAACATCATGCTGGTGTCGGTCACCGAGCGCACCAAAGAGATCGGCTTGCGCAAAGCGGTCGGCGCGCGCCAGAGCGTCATCCTGACGCAATTCCTGGTCGAGACGCTGGTCCTCAGCCTGGTGGGCGGCGGCCTGGGCATCGCGCTGGGCTGGGGCATCGCGGCCATCGTGACCGCGCTGGGGCTGATCGACGCGATGGTAACGGCCGATGCCATCATCCTGGCCTTCTCCTTCTCGGCGGCGGTCGGGCTGTTCTTCGGCATCTACCCCGCCTATCGCGCCTCGCGCCTGCGCCCGATTGAGGCGCTGCGCTATGAGTAGCTGGTTGGCCCATGCCTAAGACCGTCCTGGTCATCGACGACGAGCCCAAGATCGCCGAGCTGTGCCGCGACTACCTGGCGGCGGCTGGCTACGCGGTGCTGACCGCCGGCGACGGCGCGCAGGGGCTGGCGCTGGCCCGCCGCGACCGGCCCGACCTTGTGGTGCTTGACCTGATGCTGCCGGGGATGGACGGGCTGGACGTGTGCCGCGCGCTGCGGCGCGACGGCAACGTGCCGATCATCATGCTCACCGCGCGCGTGGAAGAGACCGACAAGCTGATCGGGCTGGAGCTGGGCGCGGACGACTACCTGACCAAGCCCTTCAGCCCGCGCGAGTTGGTGGCGCGGGTGCGCACCGTGCTGCGCCGGGCGGCCGGCGGCGCGGCGGCCAGTGAGGTCATCCGGGCCGGCACGCTGACGCTCGACCGGGCGCGCTACAAGGTGACTCTGCCCGACCGCGAGGTGACGCTGACGCCAACTGAGTTTGAAATCTTGGCGGCGCTGGCCGGCCAGCCGGGGCGCGTGTTCTCGCGCGCGCAACTGCTCACCGTCGCGCGCGGCGTGGCGTTCGAGAGCTACGAGCGCGCCATCGACTCGCACATCCGCAATCTGCGCCGCAAGATCGAGCCGCCCGAGGACGAGCCGCAGTACATCCTGACCGTCCACGGCGTGGGTTATAAGTTCGCCGAGTAAGCCCCCCACCATGAGCGCCGCGCTTGACCCCCACCGCTCCGCCAGCCTGATCCGCCGCCGCTTGTTCGGGCTGCTGATGCAGGCCTTTGGCATTGTGGTGGTGGTGACGGTGCTGCTGCTGTTGGCGCTGCTGGCGGTGCTGCTCGGCGCGGTGGCCAACGGGCGCTTTGGCTTGCGCCCGCCGGTGGCGCGCGAGCTAGAGACCTATTACCTGGGGCGCGGCGGCTGGGCGGGCGTGGCCGCGGTGGCGGTCCACAACCCGGAGCATAGCAATTTCAACAACGCCACCGATTGGCGCAACCTGACGCTGCTCGACGCAGATGGCCGGGTGCTGCTGGATCACGGCAGCGCGCAGGGGCCGCTGGTGGGCCAGGTGCTGACCGTGGCCGACCAGGTCCTTGAGTTCGCGCTCACCGCCGACGGCGCGCCGATTGGTACGCTGGTGCTGATTCGCAGCAACTGGGTGGGGCTGCTGGGCGTGTTCTCCGGCTTGCTGGCGCCGGTGCTCATCATCTCGTTCTTCACCGGGCTGCTGACCCTGCTGATCGGCTTTCTGCTGGCGCGCCGGGTGGTGACCCCTCTGGCCGATGTGGTGGCGGCGGCCCAGCGCGTGGCCAGCGGCGACCTGACGGCGCGCGTCCAGGTGCGCGGGCCGGGCGACCTGCGCAGCCTGAGCGACAGCTTCAACCGCATGGCCAGCGCGCTAGAGTTGAGCGACCAGCAGCGGCGCGACCTGCTGGCCGACATCGCGCACGAACTGCGCACCCCCCTGACCATCATTCGTGGCAAGCTGGAAGGCATGCTCGACGGCGTGTACACCGCCGATGAGGCCCATGTGGCCCCGGTGCTGGAAGAGACCTACGTGCTGGAACGGCTGGTGGAAGACCTGCGCACGCTGACGCTGGCCGAGGCCCGCCAACTGCATTTCGATCCGCAGCCGGTGAGCCTGAACGACCTGGCCGAGCGCGCGGCCGGGCTGTTCGAGGCCGAGGCGGCTGATAAGGCGATTACGCTGACGTTGACGCCCGAGGCCGGGCTGCCAGACGTGCTGGCCGATGCCCAGCGCGTCAGCCAGGTGATCGGCAATTTGGTGAGCAATGCCCTGCGCTATGTGCCGGCCGACGGGCAGGTGTGGATCAGCACGCGGCGCGTCGCCGACGGCGGGGTGGAACTGGCGGTCAGCGACAACGGGCCGGGCGTGGCGCCCGCCGACCTGCCGCATTTGTTCGACCGCTTCTGGCGCGGCGAGAAGAGCCGCACCCGGTCGGCTGGCGGCGCCGGCCTCGGGCTAGCGATTGCGCGCCAGTTGATCGAAGCCCAGGGCGGCCGGCTCACGGCCGAGAACCGGCCAGAGGGCGGGCTGCGGCTGGCCTTTGTGCTGGCCGCGAACGGATAGTGGCCGGGCGCGGTCGGGCCGTCATCATCCCCTGCCCTTCCAAGCTCATCTTGCCAACAACCAGTCAACCGCTGGCTAGCCCAGGGCGCTCAATTGAGCGCCCTGGCATTTTAAGTTCCGGCCGATGCCATGGTGTTGCTGCGTAAGTGGCAAGCGGCTTTAGGCCGCGACCTTCACTTGATCGCGCAGGGCGAACAGGCGCTCTTGGGCGAGGTGTTGTAGGCGCGGCGTGAGGGCCGGCGGGCCGATTTGCTCCAGCATAAACGAGGCCGCCACCGCGCCGCGCCGGCCGGCCTCGCTCAAGTCATGCGTTTCGACCCAGCCAGTGAGAAAGCCGCCGCAGTAGGCGTTGCCCGCGCCGACCGGCTGCACCACCTTGACGGGCACCGCCGGGATGTGCAGCGCCTGGCCGGTGGCGGTGTGGTAGGCCAGCGAGCCTTCAGCCCCCAGGCGCAGCGCCACAACCTGCGCGCCGACGGCCCCGAGGCGCTCGGCCAGTTCCAACGCGGAGCCAGGGCCAACCAGCGAGGCGGCCCCTGCGGTGTTGGGCGAAAAGATGTCCGCCGCGCCGACGAGCGCGCTGAGCTCGGCGGCCGTCAGCGGGCGCTCGGCGCGGCGAAACGGCTCCACACTCACCACCGCGCCCAAGGCCCGCAGGTCGGCCAGCAATTGCAAATCAGGCTCTTCGGGATGCAGACCGAGGTGAAAGCCGCGCGCCGCCCGATAACTAGGCGGCAGCGCGGCGGCCGAGCGCTGCAACTGCGCGCCGATGACCGGGCCGGGAACCAGCCACTCGTGCGCGCGGTGGCCAGCAGCGTCAAGGCGCTGGGTGGCGCGCAGCGTGGGCCACTCGGTCGTCACCACGCCGGTCGTGTCGAGGCCAGAAGCAGTCAGCCACTCCGCAGCGGCGGGGTCGAGGTCCGCGCCGACGCGGGCCGCCAACCCCACGCCGCCGGTCCACAGCCGCATCCCAAACGCGGTTTGCGGGCCGCCGCCGCCCAGCACCCCGGCAAACTGGCGGCCATCGGCCAGGATCACCTCGTCGAGGATCAGGCCGAAGGTGACGAAATCAATCATGCGGCCAGGCGGGCCATGAAGAGCGCCACCAGCCGCGCCGCCTCCACCCCGGTGCAGACCTTCACCTCGGGCAGCGGCCCCCACAGGCCGCCGGGGTCGGCGATGGTCTGCCCGGCGCAGCGGCCCTCACACTCCACATACAGCGGCAACGAGCGCGTCTCGAACAGCGTGGGGTCAAGGGCATAGGCCACGGCCGAGGGATCGTGCAGCGGGATGGCGTCAAGGCCAACCGCCTGGTAGGCCGCAAAATAGACCGGCGCAATGCGGGCGATGAAGTCGGTGGCCGGGCGGCCGGCGCGCGCCATCTCAGCCAGGTCAGCTTCGCTCAGGGTGCACTGCATGGTCACATCGAGCCCAACCAGCACCACCGGCCAACTGGCCCCGAACACGGCGCGGGCCGCCTCAGGATCGTGGAAGATGTTGGCCTCGGCCACCGGGGTGATATTGCCGGGGGTGAAGACCGCGCCGCCCATCAGGATGACGCGCCGGACCGACTCGGCCAGGCGCGGCGCGCGCTGGAGCGCCAGGGCCAGGTTGGTCAGCGCGCCGACGGCCACCAGCGTCACCTCGCCCGGCCGCGCCAGAACGGTGTCCACAATGAAGCCGGCGGCGTCACCGGCCCAGGGCGTGGCGGCGGCGGTGGGCGGCGGCAGGTTGAGATTGCCCAGGCCGTCTTCGCCGTGGACGCGGGCGTCACTAGACGCATACGGCCGGGCCAGCGGCGCGCCCGCCCCGGCGACAACAGGAATGTCAGTGCGACCGGCGACCGTAAGCACGTGCAAGGCGTTGGCGGTTGTCTGCGCGACGCCATTATTGCCAAAGACGGTCGTGACGCCCAACAGGTCTAGCTCGGGCGAGGCCAGGATGAGCAGCAGTGCCATGGCGTCATCAATGCCAGGGTCGGTGTCGAGGATTAGGGCTTGGGACATGGCGCTATTGTAGACCGGATGCAGCCGTGGGGTTCAAGCGCGTTTCTAAGGCTCGGGTTTAAAGTCCAGACCCTTGGCCGCCAGCGCGGCCCGCAGCACCGGGATGGCGCTTGGCCCCAGGCCGTGCAACTGCAACAACTGCGACGCGGTCACCTGGGCCAGTTGCGTCAGCCGCGTATAGCCGGCGTTCGCCAGGGCGCGGTGCGCGGGGGTTGCGAGTTTGGGAAAGTCGCCGGGGGGCGGGGTTGATGGCTTAGGCATGGGCAGTGGCTCCAATGTGGAAGTAGCGCCTAGCTTAATCAGGACGGTGGACGGCGTCAAGGGCGGACGGCCGGGCAGCGCGCCGCGGGTGAATTTCAGTTTGGGGGCCAAAACTTCCGGACCGTGAGGCTTCGCCGTCACTCGCGTTGGCACTGGGGTCGCCATCATCCGCGCCCTCGCCAGCGAGACTCGCCGCCGGGGTGCTTGACCGGCGCGCCTATCACTGCCGCCAGCAGGTTTACTCACCCATTAGGGCCGCTGCCACTCTGGGCCAGCCAGGAATTTTTACCAGGGGAGGGTGGGCAAGCCCACCCTCCCCTGGTAAAAATATTCCTCGGTCAGATATGAAATCTCACAACCCCCATTGCGGTGAGAACCAGTCTCGACGTTGCCGGCGATCCAGTCTTTTTCCAACTTGGCCCCCAAACTGAAATGCTCCCCAGCGCGACGCCCGCGTTTGACTTGTCTTGCCAGTGGACTATAATGCACCCACCATACACGGAAAAAAGGAGAAACCCACGATGGCAAGTGTCAACTTCGAACATGTAACAAAGAAATTCGGTGAGACCACGGCGATTAACGATCTGAATATCGCGATTGAGGACAAGGAATTTCTGGTCCTCGTGGGTCCCTCCGGCTGCGGCAAGTCCACCGCCCTGCGCTGTTTGGCCGGGCTGGAGGAAATCTCCGGCGGCCGCATCATGATCGGCTCGCGCGACGTGAGCAACGTGGCCCCCAAAGACCGCGACATCGCCATGGTCTTTCAGAGCTACGCCCTTTACCCGCACATGAGCGTGTACGACAACATGGCCTTCGGCCTCAAGCTGCGCAAAACCCCCAAGGCCGAGATCGAGCGGCGCGTGAAAGAAGCGGCCGAGATCCTGGGCATCGGCCACCTGCTGGGCCGCAAGCCCAAGCAGTTGTCGGGCGGCCAGCGCCAGCGCGTGGCCGTCGGGCGCGCCATCGTGCGCGAGCCGGCCGTGTTCTTGTTCGACGAGCCCCTCTCGAACCTCGACGCCAAGCTGCGCGTGCAGACGCGCGCCGAGATCAGCAAGCTGCACCAGCGTCTCCAAACCACCTTCATCTACGTGACCCACGACCAGGTGGAGGCCATGACCATGGCCACCCGCATCGCCGTGATGAAGGATGGCGTCCTGCAGCAACTCGACAGCCCGCAGAACCTGTACGATCACCCGACCAACATCTTCGTGGCGGGCTTCATCGGCTCACCGGCCATGAACTTCTTTGACGCCAAGCTGGCCCGCAATGACGGCAAGCTGGTAGTCGACGCCGGCTCGTTCCAGATCACCGTGCCCGAAACCAAGGTCAACAACTACGGCCCGTCCATCGGCAAAGACGTGGTCTTTGGCGTGCGCCCGGAAGACGTGCACGACCCCAGCTTCGCCCCGCCCGGCATCCACTCGGCCCTGGTGCCGGCCCACGTGGAAGTGACTGAACTGATGGGCAACGAAGTCATCCTGTACCTCAAGTCGGGCGAGCGCAACTACGTGGCCCGGGTTGACCCCCGCAGCCAGGCCCGCATCGGCAACGACGTGCAGGTGGCGATCAACCTCGATAACATGCACCTGTTCGACAAGGACACGGAGCAGGCCATCCGCTAAGCCGGCCAGGGTTTCAGCGCTTTACCGACACGGGCGGCCGACGAGGGCGCCCGTGTTTTGTTGTCCCATGCCGAGTAAAGCCACGTCCTCTGCTAGAATCATCGGCATGACCACCGCGCCTAAGCCCGAGAGCCAAGCCGAGCAGCTTCAGCGCCGCAACCGCGAGCTATCCATTCTGAACGCCATCGCCGAGGCGCTCAACCGCGAGGTAGACTTGGCGCGCTCGCTGCAGGCCGCGTTGGCGCAGGTGGCCGAACTGCTCGACCTGCACACCGGCTGGATCTGGCTGCTGCGCGAGGACACCGGCGCGGCTTACCTGGCCGCCTCGCTCAACCTGCCCCCCGCCCTGGCGAACTCGCCGCACCGCATGGAAGGCACCTGCTATTGCCTCGACACTTACCGCGCGGGCGACCTAGCGGGCGCGGCCAATGTCAACGTGGTCACCTGCAGCCGCCTGAAGTGGCTGCTGTCGGGCACGGCTGGTCTGCGCTCGCACGCCAGCATCCCACTCTATGCGCACGGCAAGCCGCTGGGCGTGCTCAACGTCGCCAGCCCCGGTTGGCGCGAACTGTCGCCGGCCGACCTGCGGCTGCTGTACACTGTGGGCGATCTGGTGAGCATCGCCGTCGAACGGGCGCGGCTCTTTGAGCGCCAGGCCGAGTTCGGCGCGGCCGAGGAGCGCAACCGGCTGGCGCGCGAAATCCACGACACCCTGGCGCAGGGGCTGACGGCCATCACCCTGCAACTCGAGACGGCCGACGCGCTGCTCGACACCGACGCCGCGCGGGAGCGGGCCCAGCAGGCGGTGGGCCAAGCATTGGCGCTCGCCCGCGCCAACCTGGAAGAAGCCCGCCGCTCCGTGCTCGACCTGCGCGCCGCGCCGCTGGAAGGGCGCACGCTGGCCCAAGCGTTGGCGGCGTTGGCCGACGACCTCACCAAGAACGAGCAGGTGCCGGTGGCCTACACCGCCACCGGCGGCAGCCACCCGCTGCCGCTGCGGCTGGAGGCCGGGCTATACCGCATTGCGCAAGAGGCGCTGACCAACGCGGTGCGCCACGCGGCCGCCCAGCACATTCGGCTGGTGCTGGTGACACAGCCGGGCGAGGTGCAGTTGACGATTGAGGACGACGGGCGCGGCTTCGACGCCGGGCAGATTCCGAAAGACCGCTACGGGCTGATCGGGCTGAACGAGCGCACGCGGCTGCTGGGCGGCGCGCTCGACTTGCAGAGCAGCCCCGGCGAGGGCACGCGCATCATTGTGACGGTGAGGTTGACATGATTCGGGTCTTGATTGCCGACGATCATCCAGTGGTGCGCGATGGGCTGGCGGCCATGCTCGGCACGCAGGCCGACTTTGACGTGGTGGGCACGGCCGCGACCGGGCGCGAAGTAGTGGCGCAGGCCCAGGCGCTGCAGCCCGATGTGGTGCTGCTGGATTTGGAGATGCCCGAGCTAGACGGCGTGGAGGCGCTGCGCCAACTGGCGACGCGCTGCCCAGCGGTGCGGGCGTTGGTGTTCACCGCCTTCGACACCGACGAGCGCATCGTGGGCGCGGTGCAGGCCGGCGCGCGCGGCTATCTGCTCAAAGGCGCGCCGCGCGACGAGCTGTTCAACGCCATCCGCGTGGTCAGTCAGGGCGGCTCGCTGCTCCAGCCGATTGTGGCCTCCAAGCTCATCCAGCGCATTAGCCAGCCGGCCGCCGAGCCGCCGGCCGACCCGCTGACCGCGCGCGAGTTGGAGGTTCTGAAACTGCTGGCGCAGGGCAAGGCCAACAAAGAAATCGCCGCCGCGCTGCACATCAGCGAGCGCACGGTGAAATTCCACGTCAGCGCGATCTTCACCCGCCTCGGGGCCGGCAACCGCACCGAGGCCGTGCGCTTCGCGATGCAGCGCGGGTTGATTGTGCTCTAGCGCCAACCGCTCACCCGCCGCGTCACGCAAACGCCCGCGCCAATCTCAGCCAGCCCAACCCTTCCGCCACGCATCTTGTGCGCCACCTTCAAGCGCCGCCCTGAGCCCCTGGTGCAACCTCGTAGCGCCCGCCCTCTTTCGTGTAATTCGTGGCCAATGGTTTTCAGCCTCCGCTGTCCATAAGAACAGTCCCAACCTGCCCAAATAGCCCCCAAAGTCTGCCCCCTCGCCCGATGCGGCCGAGAAGCATTAGGCGTAGGATAGTGGCTAGAAAGGCGA
>JBBRZY010000108.1:0-9736 GCA_038252885.1 Anaerolineales bacterium
CGTCGCGCGCACCTGGGCCGTCATCGTCAGCGGATACCAGGCCCCCATCATCAGCGGGAACAGCAGCCCCCACAGCCCCGCGCCGCCCGCGCCGAAGCCCACGATAAAGGCCTGGCTGATCTGAAAGTTGGCCGCCTCGAACGTGAAGGCTCCGGCCAGCACAATGCCCCACAGCGCCGGTTTGCGCCAATCTAGCCCCCAGCCCAGCCGGCGCGCCGCCGCCGCAAAGCCCAGCAGCAGGCTAAAGTCAATGCCGCTCATCGCCAGCATAATCAGCAGGTGCGGCGGGCTCCACAGCGTGGCGTCTAGCCCATACAGGCGGTGCCACTGGTCGTCGAGGAAGGTGAAGAACACGCCGCCCAGGTAGCTGAGCGCCACTGCCAGAAAGGCGGGAGAGGTGGTGATGCCGCCCAGCCGGACGACGCCGGTCAGCTTCTGGCCGCGCCGGTCGAGCCAGGTTTCGTACACCAGCGCGCTTAGCGACAGCGCCAGCCCGCCCACATAGGCCATGCCGGCCACGATGTGCGGCGGGATGAACAGGCTGTCGCGCCCGATCACCACGTGCCACTGAATGTCCCAGGCGGCCCCGAAGAAGGTGAACAGTTTGAACAGGGCGATCAGCCCCAGGGTGTAGAAGCGCAGCCGTTCGTGCGTCACGGGGGTGTAGCGGGCGGAGTGCAGCGGGCGCGTGGCGCGGCCCACCCACTGTTGGACGGTCGTGAACATCGGGTCTCTCCTCCGGGGATGGCGTGGGCCGTCCCTACTGTGTACCCAGATCAAATAGATTGCGGCCGTTCGACGTGCGCTCATTATAACGGCGGAGGGGCTTTCGGAGTCCGAGGCGCCGCCCCCCAGCGCTCCGAGCGCGCCTTCAACCGAACCACCCAGCCTCCTCCCTGCCCGGCGGCCTCCGCTGCCCCTGCCCACCTCCGCCCCGCCGCCACCTAACCCTCGCCTTGACCGGCGCGCCTTCGTGATAATGCGTGTTTATGGCCGTCAGCCTCCCCGCGCCCTGGCCTCGTCCTATCAAGCGAGCCAAGCGATCTCCCGCCTCCCGAATCCTTCCCCTTCGTGATCATGCGTGCCAAAAGCCTGGCGGCCCTTGAATTACCCACCCCTCCGACTGCTCCGCAAGCCGCAATGCTATAATGCTCCGCATGGCGCTGACCAAAGAAGAAGTCGAGCACATCGCCGCGCTGGCCCGCCTGCGCCTGACCGCCGCCGAACAGGCGCAGTTTCGGGAGCAGTTGTCGGCCATCCTAGATTACATGGCCGTGCTGCGCCGGCTGGATACGGACGCCATCGCGCCCACCGCCAGCGTGCTGCCGCTGCACAGCGTGCTCCGGCCCGATGTCGTCCGCCCATCGCTCGCGCCCGAAGAATTGCTGGCCGCCGCCCCCGCGGCCGAAGCGCAGATGTATCGGGTGCCGCCGGTCTTAGACTAGCCCGGCGGTGGGCTGGGCGCCGACCAAGTTGTGCCGCGCCGCACCGCCCTCCCGGCGGTTTTTTTGTCCGGCGCGCCAGTGAGTTGCTAACTCTGTGACTGCTCTGACCGATCTCACCCTGCACCAAGCGGCCGCCCTCCTGCGCACGGGCGCGGCCTCTAGCCGCGACCTGGCAGCCGCTTGCCTCGACCGCATCGCCGCCGTCGATGGCGACCTGCACGCCTTTCTGACCGTCACGCCCGCCCTGGCGCTGGCCGGGGCCGACGCCGCCGACCGGCAGATCGCCGCCTGGCGCCGCGACCCCACCCTCCCGCTCTCGCCCCTGGCCGGCATTCCGCTGGCGATCAAAGATGTCTTGTGCCTGCGCGGCGCGCCGACCACCGCTGGCTCGCGCCTGCTCGAGGGCTTCGTGCCGCCCTACACCGCCACCGCCGTGCAGCGCCTGCTCGACGCCGGCATGGTCGTGGTCGGCAAAACCAACTGCGACGAATTCGCCATGGGCTCGTCCACCGAGAACTCCGGCTACGGCGTCACCCGCAACCCGTGGGATCGGGAGCGCGTGCCCGGCGGCTCCTCCGGCGGCAGCGCGGCGGCCGTGGCGGCCGGGTTGGCCTACGGCGCGCTCGGCAGCGACACCGGCGGCAGCGTGCGCCAGCCGGCCGCCTTCTGCGGCGTGGCCGGCCTCAAGACCAGCTACGGCCGCGTCAGCCGCTATGGCCTCATCGCCTACGGCTCGTCGCTCGACTCGGTTGGCCCGCTGGCCCGCACCGTGGCCGATGTGGCGGCGCTGCTGGCCGCCATGGCCGGCCCCGACCCGCTCGACGCCACCTCCATGCCCAACCCCGTGGCCGAGATCAATTTGGCCGAGGCCACGGTTAAAGGGCTGCGCGTGGGCGTGCCGCAGGAGTACTTCATCGCCGGCATGCAGCCCGAAGTCGAGGCGGCCGTGCGCGCCGCCCTTGCCACCCTGGCGAAGTTAGGGGCCGAGCTCGTGCCGATCTCGCTGCCGCATACCGAGTACGCGCTGCCGGTCTACTATTTGATTGCCCCGGCCGAAGCCTCGGCCAACCTGGCCCGCTTCGACGGCGTGCGCTACGGCCAGCGCGTGTCCCCTGCCGCGCCCACCGGCTCGCCGCTCTGGGCCCAGTACGAAGCCACCCGCGGCGCGGGCTTTGGCGCGGAGGTCAAACGTCGCATCATGCTTGGCACCTACGCCCTCTCGGCCGGCTACTACGACGCCTACTACGGCCAGGCCCAGAAAGTGCGCACCCTCATCCGGCAAGATTTCGACGCGGCCTTTGCGCAAGTGGATATCATCGCCTGCCCGGTCGCGCCCACCACCGCCTTTCGCATCGGGGCCAAGACCAACGACCCATTGGCGATGTACCTGGAAGATGTCTTTACCCTGCCGCCCAGCCTGGCTGGCATCTGCGGCCTGTCGGTGCCGTGCGGCTTCGACGCCGCCGGCCTGCCCATTGGCCTGCAACTGCTCGGCCCGGCCTTTGGCGAAGCGCGCGTGCTGCGCGCCGGGCATGTGTACGAGCAGGCGACCGACTGGCACACGCGGCGACCGGCAGCGTAACTCAGCCCTAGCAATGCAATAATGCAATAAGGAAGGCTTCTCATGAAAATCGTCATCCCGCTGGCCGGCTTTGGCAAGCGCCTCCGCCCGCACACCTTCACCAAGCCTAAGCCGCTCATCAACGTGGCCGAGGAGTACCCGCACCTGCGCGCCCACTACTACCAGCAGGATGAGCTCAACGGCCAGTCCACCGCGATCTACCTGGCGCATGAGCGCCTGCACGGCCCGATGCTGATGGTCTTTGTGGACACCATTATCAAGACCGACTTGAGCGCGCTTAAGGATGAGCCGTTGGATGCCGTCACCTGGGTCAAGGCGGTGGCCGACCCGCGCCGCTTTGGCGTGGCCGAGGTGGGCGAGAACGGCCTGGTCACGCGCCTGATCGAGAAACCGACCGAGATGCACAACAACCTGGCGGTGGTCGGCTCTTACTACTTCAAGCAGTCCGAACTGCTGATGGACGCCATCCGTGAGCAGATCGAGCGCAAGATTCAGACCCAGAACGAATACTTCCTGGCCGACGCCGTCAACCTGATGCTCCAGCGCGGTCTCAAAATGCGCGTGCAGCCGGTGGAAGTCTGGCAGGACTGCGGCAAGACCGAGACCGTGCTCGAGACCAACCGCTACCTGCTCGAGAACGGCCACGATAATAGCTCGACCCACGCCAGCGCGGTGCGGGCCGATGGCTATGTGATCGTGCCGCCGGTCAACATCCACCCCAGCGCCCACATCATCAACTCCATCATCGGGCCGCACGCCACCGTGGCCGCCGGCTGCCAGATCGAGAACTCCATCGTGCGCGACTCGATTGTGGATGAAGAGTCGGTTGTGCAGAACTCGCTGCTGTCTGGGTCGCTCATCGGCCGCAGCGCCAAGGTCGCCGGCCGCTTCCGGGCCTTCAACGTCGGCGAGGCCTCGGAGGTCGGCTTCGAGTAAGGTGTACACTAACCAGAAGGACACCCCCCATGCGTAACTACGTCTCTCAACGGGTGCAGGCCGTGCCCCCGTCTGGCATCCGGCGCTTCTTCGACATCGCGGCCACCATGAAGAACGTCATCTCGCTCGGCATTGGCGAGCCCGATTTCGTCACGCCCCGGCCGATTTTGCAGGCCGGCGTCGACTCGCTGCTGCGCGGTGAGACCGCCTACACCTCCAACTCGGGCGTCTACGAACTGCGCCAGGCCCTCTCGGCCCATTTGCTGCGCCTGTACCAGGTGCCCTACGACCCCGAGCACGAACTGCTCATTACGGTCGGCGTCTCGGAGGCGCTCTACCTGGCGCTGACCGCCATCCTCGACCCCGGCGACGAAGTGATCGTGCCTGAGCCGTGCTTCGTGGCCTACACGCCCGAGGTGGTCTTTGCCGGCGGCGTGCCGGTCACCATCCCTACCCGGGTCGAAGACCACTTCCAGGTGACGGCCGAGGCCATCGAGCGCGCCATTACCCCGCGCACCAAGGCCCTGCTCATCGGCTACCCCAACAACCCCACCGGCGCGGTTATGAGCCGTGAGAACCTCATCGCCATCGGCCAGGTGGCCGCCGCGCATGATCTGGTGGTGATCTCCGATGAGATTTACGACCGGCTGGTGTACGGCGTTTCGCACGTGTGCTTCGCCGCCCTGCCGGGCATGCGCGAGCGCACCATCACGCAGGGCGGCTTCTCTAAGGGCTACGCCATGACCGGCTGGCGCTTGGGCTACGCCGCCGCCCCGACCGAATTGCTGGGGGCGATGCGCAAGGTGCATCAGTACACCATCATGTCGGCCCCCACCACGGCCCAGGCGGCCGGGCTAGAAGCGCTGCAAAGCGGCGAGCCATTTGTGCAGGACATGGTGGCCGAGTATGACCGCCGCCGCCAGCTCTTGGTGGGCGGGCTGAACACGCTGGGGCTGGAGTGTTTTGAGCCCAAGGGCGCGTTCTACGCCTTCCCGTCGGTGGCGCGCAGCGGCATGGATGACGCCGTGTTCGCCGAGACGCTGCTGCAGGAGGAAGAGGTGGCGGTGGTGCCCGGTTCGGCCTTTGGGGCCAGCGGCACGGGCTACGTGCGCATGGTCTACGCCACCGCCTACGAGAAGATCGAAGAAGCGCTCAACCGCATGGAGCGCTTCATGCGCCGCCACGGCTAGGCGCGCAGGTCGCGCGATGCCCGCCCAACCTGAGAAAGACTACTCGCACCGTTCCGCCGCCGACAAGCTTGGCATTCAGCCGGGGTCAGCCGTCCGCGTCGTCGGCGCCAGCGCCAAAACGGCCGCCCTGCTGCTGGCCGAAGTCCGTGAGCGCGCCGGGCGCGGCCCCATGCGCGCCGGCCTGGCCGACGTGGTGCTCTACTGGCCCAAGACCGCCGGAGAGATCACGCCCACGCTGATCGAACTGCGCGGCGGCATTGTGGAAAACGGCGGCATTTGGGTCATCACCGCCAAGCGCGAGCAGCGCAGCGCCAGCGGCATGGCCTACCTCAACCAGAGCGACGTCATCCCCCTCGGCTTGGCGGCCGGTCTGGTAGATAATAAGTCGTGCTCGGTCAACGAGCAGGAAAGCGGACTTCGGTTCGTCATTCGCAAGGCGGACCGGCGGGGCTAGGCCGGCCCCGCGCGCCCCGCTCCGCCCGTCCAGACGCTCAGGAACCGCATGGAATACGAAGCTGTCATCGGGTTAGAAGTCCACGCCGAGCTCGCCACCGCCAGCAAGATGTTCTGCGGCTGCGCGGTCGTTGATTCGACGCAGGCCGCGCCCAACACCTACGCTTGTCCCATCTGCGCCGGGCTGCCGGGCACGCTGCCGGTCATCAACGCCCAGGCGGTGAACTTCGCGCTGCGGGTGGCGCTGGCGCTCAACTGCACCATCCCGCCGCTCAACGTCTTCGCCCGCAAGAACTACTTCTACCCCGACCTGCCCAAGGGCTACCAAATCTCGCAGTACGAACTGCCCCTGGGCGTTAACGGCTGGCTGGAGATCGAGACCAGCGCCGGCCCGCGCCATGTGCGCATCCGCCGGGTGCACTTAGAAGAAGACACTGGCAAGCTCACGCACGGCGGCGGTGAAACTGGCGATTACTCGCTGGTGGACCTCAACCGCGCCGGCGTGCCGCTGCTGGAGATCGTCACCGAGCCAGACCTGCACTCGCCCGAAGACGTGAAGGCCTACGGCGTGCAGTTGCGGGCCGTGCTGCGCTACCTGGGCGTCAACGCCGGCGACATGGAGAAGGGCGTCATCCGCTTCGAGCCCAACATCTCCGTCCGGCCGCTGGGCAGCACCGAGTTGCGCACGCGCACTGAGCTTAAGAACCTCAATTCCTTCCGCGCCCTCGAGCGCGGCACGCAATACGAGATCACGCGCCAGACCGCCATCTGGCTGGCCGGCGGGCAAGTGCTGCAAGAGACGCGCGGCTGGAGCGAAGCCGAGGGCCGCACCCTGCCCCAGCGCGGCAAGGAGCACGCCCACGACTATCGCTACTTCCCTGAGCCCGACCTGCCGCCGCTGCACCTCGGCCCCGCGCAGGTGGCGGCCGTGCGCGCCGCCCTGCCCGAGCTGCCGGCCGCCCGCCGCGCCCGCTTCGAGCGCGACTATGGCCTCAGCCGCTACGACGCCGAGGTGCTGGTCGAAGAGCCGGCCCTGGCCGACTACTATGAGCAGGCCGTGGCCGCCCAGCCGCCGGAGGCCCGTCAGCCCAAGGCCGTGGCCAACTGGCTGACCGGCGAGCTGTTCCGGCTGCTGAACGAGAGCGGTCAAACGCTGGCTGCCGCGCGCGTGCCGCCCGCCCACCTGGCGGCGCTGGCCACGCTGGTGAGCACCGGCGTCATCACCTCCAACACCGGCAAGACCGTGCTGGAGACCATGTTCCAAACCGGCCGCGCCCCGGCCGACCTGGTGGCCGAGCAAGGGCTGGCGCAAGTGAGCGACACCAGCGCCATTGAGGCGCTGGCCGAGGCCGTCATCGCCGCGCACCCGGCCGAGTTGGCCACCTACTTGGCCGGCAAGGCCTCGGTCGAGCAGTGGTTCTTCGGCCAGGTCATGCGCCGGCTGCGCGGGCAGGGCAATCCCCAGGTCATTCGGGCGGCGTTGGCAGCCGCCCTGGCGCGCCGGCAAACCGGCGGGCCGTAAGGCAGGCAGTTGGCACGGGCCGTGTGGTGTGTGGAGGAACCGTATGACCGCTGATTTCAATCCGTTTGATGTCGCCCAATCGCAGTTCGACCGGGTGGCGGGCCAGCTTCAGCTCGCCAGCGAAGTGCGCCAGATTCTGCGCTGGCCGCTGCGCGAGTTCCGCTTCCAGATCTCCGTCCACATGGACGACGGCTCGAACCGCGTGTTCTTCGGCTTCCGCGTGCAGCACAACGACGCGCGCGGCCCGTGCAAGGGGGGCATCCGCTTTCACCCCAACGAGACGCTCGACACCGTGCGCGCGCTCTCAATGTGGATGACCTGGAAGTGCGCCGTGGCCGACATCCCCCTGGGCGGCGGCAAGGGCGGCGCGATCCTCGACCCCAGCACGCTCTCGGTCGGCGAGAAAGAACGGCTGTGCCGCGGCTGGGTGGCCGGCATTTGGAAGAACCTCGGCCCCCGCAACGACGTGCCCGCCCCCGACATTGGCACCACGCCGCAGATGATGGGCTGGATGATGGACGAATACTCCAAGCTGGTGGGGCAGTACACCCCCGGCGTCATCACCGGCAAGCCCGTCGGCAGCGGCGGCTCGCTCGGCCGCACCGAGGCCACCGGCTACGTCGTGATCTACACCGTGCGCGAGAGCATGAAGCACCTCCAACTCGACCCGCACAACTGCTCTGCCGCCGTGCAGGGCTTCGGCAACGTGGCCCAATACGCCTCCATCGGCTTCATCGAGTTGCTGGGCGGCAAGGTGGTCTGCGTCTCGTGCTACGACCGCAACGACAAGACCTCTTACACCTACTTCCGGCCCGACGGCATCAACCCGCGCTTCCTGCAATCCATCACCGACCAGTACGGCACCATCGACCAGGCCCAGGCCCGGGCCGCCGGCTACCTGATCGAGCCGGGCGACGCCTGGCTGACCAAGGACGTCGACGTGCTCATCCCAGCCGCGCTGGAGGGCCAGATCACGATCGATAATGTCCACACTATCAGCCCGCAGGTCAAAATCATCGCCGAGGGCGCCAACGGCCCGACCTCGCCCGAGGCCGACAAGGAATACCTCAAGCGCGGCCTGTTCGTCATCCCCGACTTCCTGTGCAACGCCGGCGGCGTCACCGTCTCGTACTTCGAGAGCGTGCAGAACGACGCCAACTACTACTGGGAGCACGAGGCCGTGCTGCGCCGCCTGGATCAGAAGATGACCACCGCCTTCCACGGCGTGCTGGACATGTCGACCAACCGCCAGGTCGGCATGCGCGACGCCGCCTACATGGTCGCCATCGACCGCGTCGTCAAGGCCATGGACCTGCGCGGCTGGCTCTAAGCCCAGTTGATATAGTTCGGGCGGGGCCAGTGGTAATTGCAAGCCGGCCAGTGTGCGCTGGTGTTGGTCGCCCGCCTCCCCAGCCCTTCCCCTGAAAGGGTGACTTTTGGCGTGGGATTGGCTGGTTCGCGCACGCGTTGACGTTGCCGAGTTCGCGTGCCCATTGACGTTGCCTGGTTGGCGTGCGCGCTGACGTTGCCTGTGACCATGCGCGCTGGCGTAGCCTGTGACCATGCCGCTGCGCCCTCCGCTCGACTGTCGCAGCCGTCGTCAAAGTGCCGCCGAAAAACGCGGGGCCAGGGGCAGCTTGTCTGCCCCGGCCCCGCGTTTTTCGTTAAGGGTCAGATAGCTAATCTCAAGTCTCCACCTTGCGATGAACCAGCCCATTGACGTTGCCTGGTTGGCGTGCGCGCTGACGTTGCCTAGTTCGCCTGCGCGCTGGCGTGCCTGGCCCATGACGCTGACAGCCCTCCGTGCAATTCCCCAACGTGGCAAGAATCCCCACGTCGGGTAGAATCCCCCGCATGCCTGACCTGCCGCTCGAAACCCCCAAGATCCTCGCCCTGCACCTGCAAATTTCACAGTACCCCATCCTCGCGCGCACCATCCGCGAGCAAATGCGGGCCGAGCTCTTCGGGCGCGGCATCATCACCGCCACCGCGCTCGAGCAAGAAGCGCGCACCAAGGCCATCGACTCGCAGCACCGCGAAGGCCTCAACAACCCCTACAGCGAAGAAGACGAGCACACCTGGGAGCAGCGCCTCCAGCACGTGCGCGACACCCTCACCGACTTCTACTTCGCCTACAACCTGCCGGTCGACCTGTTCCAAGGCATCGTCCAAAAGCTGGTGGGCGAGCGCTCCACCCTGCCCACCGCCGACGTGCGCCTGACCTTCAACCCCGAGCTGGCCCCGGTCGACCTGCTGCTGCGCCAGGTGCGGCTGTACGAAACCCTGCCCGCCAGCGAGCGCGCCAAAATCGGCCACCACCTCGAAGAGATCAACGTCGTCCTCATCCGCACCATCATCAGCGACCAACTCAACTTTGTGCGCGTCGCCAAGCACTGGTTCAAAGTGGCCGACTTCGAGGCCATCCGCAGCCAGCGCATCGGCACCGGCAAAATCGGCGGCAAGGCGGCCGGCATGCTGCTGGCCTGGAAGGTCTTGCAGCAAGCCGCCCCCGAGCTCGCCGCCCAGGTCTCACTGCCGCGCTCATACTTCGTGGGCGCCAACGTCTTCTACGACTTTAAGTCGCTCAATCAGCTTGAGCACAACCAGA
>JBBRZY010000109.1:0-9734 GCA_038252885.1 Anaerolineales bacterium
CAACTCGTCAAATTCGCGCCGGGCCAAGCCAGTCAAGGCCAGCAACTTCTTCGGCTTCTTCTTGAGTATCTCGTAGGTAAGCACATGCCAAGCTTACCTTATTTTCGATAGAGTCTAATGCTCAAAGGCGACTGCTCAAAGATCGCCTTCAGCCGTTCCTCCGAGTATCGCAGACGCTCGGCGGCCCGCTGGCGCTCGCTGATGTCGCGGTTCACGGTCAAGTAGCCCGTGGTTCGCCCCTGCCCGTCGCTGAGCGGAATGGTCACCGCTTCGACCGTCAGCGGCCGCCCGTCCTTATGGTATTGGACTACTTCAAACCGATGAGTCCGCTGTTCGTGGATTTTTTGGATGACCTCCGCCCGGGCCGCCGGGGTAAGCGCGGAGCGCAAAATTTCGGTCGAGTGAGCGCCCAGGGCTTCGGCCGCCGTCCACCCATATAGCGTCTCGGCCGCGCGGTTCCAGGCCGTAATGCGGAAATGGTCGTCGACGGCAATGATGGCGTCGGTAATGAGCGCGAGTAAACTGGCTTGAAATTCTAGCTGGGCTTCAGCGCGCCGCCGCTGCCGCCGCTCAGCCGCTTCGGCCAAAGCGCGCTTGGCCACCGGCCCCAGGCGCTCTGGGCGCTGCTTGAGCACGTAATCGGTGGCGCCCAACTTAAGACTCTCAATCGCTTGCTCCTCGCCCACGGCGCCCGAGACGATGATGACCGGCACCTGCGGGCTGTGCGCCAACACGAGGGCGAGCGCCGAGAGCCCGTCAAACTGCGGCAGGCTGTAGTCGGCCAAGATCAGGTCGGGCGCAAACTCGGTCAGCGCGCGCACAAAGTCGGTTTCGGTCTGCACCTGCAGACTTGTTACCACCAACCCGGCCTGGCGCAGCGACCGCAGCGCCAGTTCGGCGTCGGTGACCACATCCTCGAGTATCAAGACCCGGAGGGTTTCATCCATCTGTCCACACCTTTCGTTTCAGACAGCTGGCCACAGACGATCGCCCCGGCTGGATGATAAGTCGACTTGGTCGTGGCCATCAAGCAGTTGCCCAGTGCGGCGAACACGCCCACGCATAGGTCAAATTCCACCAGCTTGACGACCTGGCTATTGGTCCGCACCTTATAAACCCCCACTCCCATTTAGGCTGTTTCATCCGGGCCGGGTCATGCGCCGTAGAACGTGGCGTCGGCGTCACGTAGACGCCAACGCCATTGTCTTTGACAGAAATGTCAGGCGGGGGTGGCGACGATGACCCGATCACGCCCCTCGTGTTTCGCGCGATAGAGCGCCAGATCTGCGGCGTTCAACAGCGCCTCACTAGTTGACCCATGCACCCGGCTGACGGCTACGCCAGCGGAAAACGTCAGCCGGCCCAAGGCCTGCCCGTGGTGATGAACGAGCAAATCCCTGACCCCTTGGCTAACTTGTTCAGCCCGCTGGCGGGTCGTCTCCAGCGCGGCCCCGGGCAAGATCAGAACAAACTCTTCACCCCCATAGCGGCAGGCGATGTCTTCGTGGCGGGTGTAGCTCTGCAAGAGCGCGCCCACATTCCTCAGCAGGCTGTCTCCGGCGGCGTGTCCAAACGTGTCGTTAAAGGTCTTGAAGTGATCTATATCGAGCAGAATTAGGCCCAACGACGTGTCGTGACGATCGGCCCGATGCAACTCGCGCTCCAAGGTCTCTTCCAGATAGCGCCGGTTGTACAGGCCCGTGAGCGGGTCGCGGATGGACTGGATGCGTAGCGTTTCTCGCAGTTTTACGTTGGCCAACGCCAGCGCCACCTGTTCGGCCAGATTTGTGGCCAGTTGCTGCTGCTTCGCAATGGGGCGGAGGCTATGCGCCCATTCGTCTGGCCCGGGCTCCACCGCCGCAACTGGTAGTGTCGACGACACGGATCCCTGCAAGTGCAAAACGCCCAAGACCTCGCCCAGGGCCATCAAAGGCACACACAGATATCCGCCGGCCGGAAAGTGCTGCACATGGCCGCAGATCAGCCCCACCTGGTCGGCTTCCACCAAGTGCAATTGCGCTCGCCGGAGCGCCCAACAATCGCCGGGTGTGAAGCTGAGGTTCGCCAAGTCGGCCGCCGGTCCCCACACTGCCACGGCTTCTAACAGATTGCCGGACGAATTGATTACAATTAAGGCGCCGACCTCGCTCGAAAAAAGTTTCTGGGCCGCTTGCGCAATGACGCGGTAAGCATCGGGCGGCGTTTCACACACCTGCAGCAAGTCAGTCATCTCGCCCAAGGTTGATATTTCTCGATTGCGCGCTTCGAGTTCATTGACCCAGATAACCAGCTTCGCATTGGCCTGGCGCAGCGCCTCGGCTGCCTGCTTGCGCGCAGTGATGTCATTAAATGTCACGACCGTGCCCACCGCTTGGCTGCGCTCGCGGATTGGGGTGCTGATGTATTCGACCGCCAGGCTGTCGCCGTTTGGGCGCAGAATCGTGCCTTCGAGCATGGCTGTCTCCGCCGCGGCACCGGCCGGCGTCAGTGGGCGCAAGATGGCCGAGATCGGCTTCCCAATCACGGCGGACGAGGAGTAGCGCAGCAGGCGGGCGGCGGACGGGTTAATAAAAATCACTTTACCCTGCTGGTCGAGACCTAAGATGCCCTCGCCCGCCGACCGCAAAATAAGCTCCCCGTGCGCCCGCAGGGCTTCGTTTAGCCGCCAGGCCACAATGCTGGCGAGGCTGGTAGCCACGATAAAGGCGCCATGGATCATGGCCCACTTCCAGGGATGAGCCCAGGCGTCAGGATGGTTGTAGACCGAGGTTGGATCGAGCACCCCGATCACCCCGTGATGAAACACGACGTAGCCGATCGCGATTAGAAAGGGGACCCAATCTTGGTAGAGTGAAACGATGGCCACTATCACAAAGAAGTGGAAGTGCATCTCGATATAACCGCCCGACAGATGCACCAGCACCGAGGCAGCCGTTACTAATCCAAAACTGGCCATCCCGGCCTGAAACTTCCGCCCGCCAAACTTAGCGTGAGCCAACAGCGCCGCTCCGGCGACAAGCGCAGCTTCGGCCAGGCCATGGCTAAGCGGCTTACCGACAATCGCAGCGAAGATGAGAATGGCGATCGCGTGCAGCCACAGCAGCACCAGCATCCCCCGATGCCGAGCGTTCCAGACGTTGTCAGGCAGCGCCCGGCCTTCTGGCAGTAACCAGATGAGCCGATCAAGCCAGTGCCGCCACCAAGGAACAGTTGGGCGCAATCCACTTCTAACCGAGTCACTCATATGGCTGTCCCTAAGTTCTTCGGATACCGCCAGCCTACTTGCGGATGAGAACAATTTTATGTCGTGCCCGCCATGTTATTGCAGGCAAAGCTACCCCGGGCATTGTCGTGCGCCTTCGATTATAGCCCTGCCGAGACTTCGGGCAAGGCATATTTAACTTGGGAATCCGCCGAACGTGGCCACTTTATGACAACTCGCTCGACATGGCCCTTATCACGCCCGCTCGTCCAGCGCCGCCAGCAGCGCCCCAATCGGCGGCCGGTCGGCCGGATCACGGCTGGGGTGTACCAAGCTCAGACGGCCGGACCGATCCACGACGAAATCGCCGCCCAACTGAGACGTATCCTCACACGGCGCGGCGAGGCTGCGCTTGCCCGCCAGCCAGGCCTTGAAGTAGTACCAGCGCGTGCGCAGCGAGCGCGACCGCCAATAGGAGCGTTCCAGCCCATAGGCGGTATAGACGGTGCGGTCACGATCGAGCAGCACCTCAAACGAACCGCAGGTCGCCTTAAGCCACTGCTGCACCGCCGGCAGGGTGCCGAAGGAAATGATTAGGACCTGGGCGTTGAGCCGCTCGACTTCCGCCTGGCGCGCGCACAACTCGAGGACGTGCTCGCGGCAGGGGATGCAGCCCAAATGGCGCAGAAAGATCAGCACGACTGGCCGGCCAGACTGGAGCACATCGGCCAGTGCCATGGTTCGGCCGTCCACGGTCGGCAAGGTGAATAGCGGGGCGATTGCATTCAGTTTTAGCATTGGCATGAGAGGTCCGAGGAACGGGCTTGCGCCGGTCCCTATGAGAGGTTCCGCCCGGCCCACCCCAACCGCGGCACCACGGTCACCGCCACCAGGGCGGCGAAAACACTGAACAGCAGCGCGGCCTGGCGCGGCCACAGCAGAATGACACCATTCGCCACCAAGGTCTCGGCCCCGCCGATCAACCCGAAGGGCATGCGGTTCCCCCGGCCGGCCAGAGCTGGTGTGCCGAAGGGCAGCCGGTCACTCAACCGCATGAATATGTGCGGGGCGACCCGGCGCCGCATTCACGACGTCATTCCCGGATGACCCACAAGTGTCACTCTTCAACAAGTACATCCCCAGTTTGACCAAGAATTTAAGGGGACTTGTGACCGCGCGCATACAGGCCGCTGAAAAATAGACCCTGACCTAAGTGCCGGGCCAGCTTGCAGCTAAACCGGCCCAGTGGCCCTCCCCAACCGAATGGTCTACTTCGCCGGCAGCGACACCGCGAAGGCCACGCCCTGGTCCATCCACTTCTTCAACCCGGCCGCCGTTTTGATACCCTCAGCATCGACCAAAATCCAGCCCTTCATTGGACGGCCGGTGAGATCGAAGAGGCGGGTGTGCGGTTTACGCAGCGCCGCGTCGGCCGCCTCTGGCGCCAACCGCACCATGAGCGCCGCCTGATGCACCCCGCAACACATGTTGCCGTTGAGCATGAACGCCACGCCGCCAAACATGTGTTTCTCAACGACCCCGCCCCGCTCGGCCAACTGCTTGCGCATCCGCTCCGCCAGCTTCTCATCGAACGCCATGTGAACGCCTCCGTTGGCAGCCCGTTGAATACCGAGACTTGGCCCCACTCACCGCGTGAACCGTGTCCAAGGCGCAGTATACCGTCAATGGGTTACCGTACCGGTGGGTCGCGAGCCACCAACGGAGCGACAGCGCGCCGCACAGACCTCAGCCATTGACCGCGGCGCAGTCAATGGCCAGAGCCAAGCCGGGCAGCAAAGCAGCGGAAGGGGGCCAATGGCTAGGGATATTCGCTAGGCAGCCAATGGCAAAGAGCCGCCCCGCACGCCGGTTGGCTGCCACTGCGTTGTCCTGTACGATTGGCAGGTATGTTGCCCGGCCAAGCTGTGCGCAGTCCAGTCCTCATCGGACGCCAACCGTACCTTGAACAGCTAACGCTGCTCCTGGCCCAAGCTCAGCGCGGCCACGGTCAAGTGGCGCTCGTGACGGGCGAGGCCGGCCTTGGCAAGTCACGCCTACTGGCTGAAGCCAGCCAGTGGGCCAGGGAGGCGGGCTGGCTCGTGCTCCAGGGCAACTGCTTCGAGCAAGATCGCACCCTGCCCTATGCTCCGCTGCTAGACCTACGCCACCACCTAACAGCGCCTCGAGCGCGCGCCGCCCAAGCTATGGCTTATGGCCTGGCCGCCGCAAACGGCCGGCCACCTTTCTGAGTGCTGGCGACTGACCGACAAGAACCATACGCCGCTCGCCGCCGCGTAGCCGCCCCCTCGTCATTTACTTGCCGATCAACCGGCCGGAGGAGCGGGCCCGCTCCAGGCACAAAAAAAGCCCACCGCTCAAACACGGTGGGCTTTTTGTTAGTCAACTGTCAACGGGCCGGTGTGGCCCCAGGCCGGCGCGAGTGGCACGCTCAACAAGACAGTCGTGCCCCGGCCAGGCGCGCTGCTGATATCGAGCTCGCCAGCGATGAGCGCCGCGCGCTCACGCATGCCCATCAGGCCCAGATGGCCCGGTGCCACATGGCCGTCGGCGGGCAGCCCCTGCCCATCGTCGGCGATACGCAGCACCAGCCGCCCATCGGCTTGGTGAATATCCACGCTCACATGGGTGGCCTGCGCGTGGCGGGCGATGTTTGTGAGGGCCTCCTGAAATATCCGGAAGCAGGCGATGGCCGCCTCGTTCGGGAGGGACAGGTCGTCCAACGCGCAGTGCCACTCGACTGCCAGACCCGAGCGTTTTGTAAACTCGCCGAATTGCCACTCCAGCGCGGCCAACAGGCCAAAGTCGTCGAGCACCGCCGGCCGCAGCTCGTGGGCGATGCGCCGTACCACCTGCACCGTGCCGTCAATCTCGAGCGCCAGCTCATCCAACAGCGCCGACGCCCCGCTTGGCAGGTTGTCTAGCCGGCGCAGGCGGCGCAGCCCCATCTTCAGGCCAGTCAGCGCGCCGCCCAGCTCGTCGTGCACTTCGCGGGCGATGCGGGCGCGTTCTGCCTCGCGCGCCTGCTCCAACTGCTGCTGCACGTGCTGGCGGGCGGCAATCTCTTGCAGCAGTTGCTCGCGCGAGGTGCGCAGATCATCTTCCAGCGCCTTGCGCTCGGTCAGGTCGCGCGTCACCTTGGCAAAGCCCAGCAAGTTGCCGGCCTGGTCGCGCACGGGTGTAATCACCACATTGGCCCAAAAGCGTGTGCCGTCCTTGCGCACCCGCCAGCCTTCCGCTTCAAAGTGACCGGATCGGCGGGCAGTGGCCAGGCCGCGCGCGGGCACCCCCTTCGCCGCGTCGGCCGGTGTGTAAAAGGTCGAGAAGTTCCGGCCGATGATCTCCGCCGCCCGGTAGCCCTTAATGCGCTCGGCGCCGGTGTTCCAACTCTGGATGACCCCGGTCTCGTCCAGCAGATAGATGGCATAGTCTTGCACGCTGTCGACCAGCACGTGAAAGCGGGCCTCGCTTTGCAGCAGCTCGTCCGTGCGCTCCTGCATGCGCTGCTCTAACTGGGCGTTCAGGCGCTGGGCTTGCTGCAGCAGGCGGGCATTGTCTGCGGTCAGCGCCATGCGCTGCGCCACGTTTTCGGTCAGGCTCAGGTCGGCTGCGGTCAGGCGGCGCGAGCCAGCGATGGCGGTCAAGACGATGACGCCCAGCGCGTGCTCCCGGGCGATGAGCGGCATGATGATGTGGGCGGTCGGTCGCAGGGCGGCGATGTAGGCGTACACCTCGCGCGGCGCGTCCGCATACTGTGTCTGCCAATCAAACTCCGAGTCGAGCAGCGGCTGGCCGGTGCGCATGACCTCGGCAATCAAGCTGTGCGGGCTGTCGAGGCGCAGCTGAACCTGGGCGTGCAGGGCCTGCAGCACAGCCTGCTGCTCAGGCGCGACGTGCGCGGTGGCCACGTTGACAATCCGCCCATCGTCTTCCAGGGTATACAGGCTGGCGTAGTCGGCCAGGTACGGCACCAGCAGGGCCGCCATCCGCTGCAGCAAAACGTCATAATCCATGGTCTCGGTCAGCGCGTTGCTGACGTCGACCAAGAAAGCCAACCGCTGCTGGCTGGCTTCCACCTCAGCCCGCGCCTGCTGTTCGTGCCGGCGCAGGTCGCGCTCGGCCTCATACAGGCGAATGCGTTCCAGCGCCTGGGCGCACTGGTGGGCCAGCGCCAACATAAACGACCGTTCCGGTTCGCTAAAGTCGCGCGCTTCCGCGAAGGCAAAGACGATCACCCCCAGCGGGCGCTCGCGCAGCACGATCGGGATGACGGCCGCGGCTTCTAGGTGGGCCGGCCCGCGCATGGCGGCCAGCTCGGGATAGTCACGGTGGACCTCGTCGTTGCTGCGGAACCACAGCGGGCGGCGCAGGCGCACGGCTGCTACCGCGGCGGTGCGGGCCGGCTGGTCGGGGTCGAGTGACAAATAGCGAAAGGGGTCGAGCACCACCGGCGGCATGCGCACGCTGGCGGCCAGGGTCAGCGCGTGGCCGTCGTCGGTCAGCAGGCACAGCGTGCCGCTGGCAGTGCCCAGGGCGGCCGCACCCTCGGTCACCGCCAGCTCCACTACCTGAGCCACCGTTTCGGCTTCGGCCAGTTGGGCGCTGAGGGCCAGATAACGCGCGGCGCGGTCGGCCACTTCGGCCGCCGTGCGCTCGGGTGTCTGCAGCAATGGATCAAAGAGGCTCACGCGATCCAACCCCGGTGGGGTGGCGCCTGACCCAGTGTGGGCTGGGCCGGCCGCCGAACGATGGCGACTGAAGTTCAAACGTCTTCAGCCCGATTATAGGGCCAATTATGGTGAACGGCGGGGGTGAGGCTATCGGAAATATTCTTAAGCTGCTGTAGGCGTTTTCCTACACGCCCCTGGCGGCGGGCTGGCCCCGGCCACGCTCAGAGCAATTTAGCGTATCATAAGGCGCACTCGACCCAACCGTTCACCTGCTCGCAAAGGACACTGGCCGACCTTATGCTGACCACCCCGGCGACCGCGGCGCTCGACGCAGCGCTCATCTCCGACGAGTTTCTGAACGACCCTTACGCCACGCTGCGCCGGCTGCAAACCGAAGCGCCCGTCTTTTGGAGCGAGACCATCGGCGCGTGGGTCATCACCCGCTACGACGATGTGCTGACCACCTTTCGCGATGTGCAGCACTTTTCGAACGAGGGGCGGCTCGGGCGCGCGGCCGAGTACCTGCCGCCCAAGCAGCGCGCCAAACTGAGCGCGTTTGAAAGCCATTACGCCGGCCGCAGCCTAATCCACTCCGACCCGCCCGACCACACCCGCCTGCGCGGCCTGCTCACCAAGGCCTTTACGCCGCGCGTGATCGAAGGGATGCGCGGGCGCATTCAATCCATCGTGGACGAGCTGCTCGACGCGGCCCCCAGCGGCGGCCCGGTAGACCTGATGCGCGACCTGGCCATCCCCCTGCCCGCGGTCGTCATCGGCGAGATCGTGGGCGCGCCGGCCGCCGACGCCCGGCTGTTCAAAGGCTGGGCCGACGCCATCCTGGCCTTTCAAGGCCTCAACCGCCCGCCGCTGGAGGTGCTCGAACGCTCACAGGGCGGCATCGTAGCCCTGCGCGGCTACCTCACTGACCTCATCGCCGAGCGTCGCAAGCAGCCGCGCGAGGATTTGTTGAGCCACCTGCTGGCGGTCGAGTCGGGCAGCCACCGGCTGAGTGAGTCGGAACTGCTGCTGACTTGCGTGACGCTGTTGGTGGCCGGCCACGAGACCACCATGGGGCTGATCGGCAATGGGCTGTGGCTGCTGATGCGCCACCCCGAACAGATGGCGCAACTGCGCGCAAACCCGGCCCTGATGCCGAGCGCGATTGAAGAGATGCTGCGCTTCGAAAGCCCGGTGACGCGCCAGCCGCGCCGCATGAGCCAGGCCACCACGCTGGGCGGCCAAACCATCCCGGCCGGCCAGATCGCCATGCACTTCTTAAACGCCGCCAACCGCGACCCCGCCTACTTCACCGCGCCCGACCAATTCGATATCACGCGCGCCAACAACCGCCACCTGGCCTTTGGCATGGGCATTCACTTCTGCATCGGCGCGCCGCTGGCCCGCATGGAAGGCCCCATCGCCATCAGCAGCGTGCTGCGCCGAATGCCCCACCTGCGGCCGGTCAGCGACCAGCCCGATTGGGACATTAGCAAGCCCAACTCGCGCCTGATGCACACGCTACTGGCAGAGGGCTGAGGCGCGCCTTACCGTCGGTCTTGAGCCGGTAGCCCGCGCCCTTCCAGTCGGCAATTTCCACCCGCGCGGCACTCGCGGCACTCGCGACACTTCTACCGACCAGCTCACCCAACGCCAGGGGTGCACCCGCCTTATCACCGCAGCCGTTTTGGGGCTGCCCATATTTTTTTCAAGGGGCGTGGCGGGCCTGCCTGCCACGCCCCTTGAAATAATTGCCCTCGGTCAGATACGCCATCTCAGCCACCCACCGAGCGCTGAGAACCCGCCTCGACGTTGACCCGGCCCCGTCGTCCCCCCGCGTGGCGAAC
>JBBRZY010000110.1:0-9682 GCA_038252885.1 Anaerolineales bacterium
GGCGTAGCGGTGAGGTAGGCCGTCACCAGCGCCGGCAGCGTGGCGTCGCGGGCGGCGGGGCCGGGCAAATTGTCTAGGGCGCTGCAGCCAGCCGCCAGCAGCCCGGCCGCCACCAGCAGTCCCAGGCTCACGCGCCTTGCGGTCCGGCTCATGGCTCGCCGATCAGGGTGCTCGTCGGCGGGAAGGTGGCCGTGGCGGTGGGCGTGGCAGTGTACCACGTGCCGCTGGGCGTGGAGGTCGGCCGGGGCGTCAGGCTCGGCGTGAGCGTGATAGTGGGCCGGCGCGTCAGGGTCGGCGTCAGCGTGCGCGTCGGCCGGAAGGTAGACGAGGCCGTGGGCGTGCGGGTGGGCGTGCGCGTCGGCGTGATGGTCTTGGTTGGCGTCTGCGTCACGGTCGGCGTGTTGGTCGGCGAGGGCACCGGCGTGCGCGTGGCAACAGCGGCAGCCGGGTAGATCTCGCGCATGGCGGCCAGCCAGCTTAAGCCGTCGCGGTGCTCAAAGCGGCGGTAGTTGATGCCGTCGTAGAACACCCGCCAATTGCTTTGGGCCTCCACCCGCGTCCAGCCATAGTCTTCGGCCAGCGCGGTGAAGTCGACGTAATAGCCCGCCGGCAGCACGTTGGCGTACTCGCCGCCCTGGTCGTAGGGCTGCGGGCGGCCCTCCGAGCGCGCACCCAAATCCCACGGCGGGCGGCGCAGCGGCTCGCCCTGCGTGCCGTCTTGCACGGCGGTCAGCAGCCACACGCGCCAGAAGGTGTGATATTGGAAGTCTTCGCGCGTGAGCTTGATGTAGCCGTAGGTCTCGGCCACGCGGGCCAGGTCGAAGGCGCGGCCGGCCTTGAGCCAAGAGTTGTAGTCCACCGACGGCGGCTGCGGCGCGTCTACGGCGATTAGCGCGTTGTCAATCGTCTTCAGGGCGTCCCAGCCCACCAGTCGGGCGGTGGTCTGGCGCAGGCCGTTAAAGGCCTCGTCCACCCGGTCGCTCAGGCGCGGGTCGGCCACGGTCACATCGGGCAGCGCCACCAGCGCGTAGGGCGGGTCGCCGGCTTGCGGCGCGGTAATGACTTCGTTCCAATTGGGCGCGTTGCTCACCTGCGCCAGTTGGGCCAGGGCGGCCGGCAGCGTGGCGGGCAGCGGCACGCCCGACCAGGCCAGCCCGCGCAGCCGGCCGCCGTCGGTGCGGTGCGCGATCTGGGCCAAGCCCTCCTGCGCCAGCGGGGCCACCAGGATGTAATCCGGCCCGCCCTCCTGCACCGCAACGGTCGCCAGCGACGAGCCTTCCGGCGACCAGGTCGGGTATAGGCCTTGCCCGCCGGGGGCCGGGGGCTGGTCGGGTGCGGCGGTCTGAATGGTCCACACCTGCCCGAGGGTCGAGAGTGCGTCCGAGTAGGCGATCAGCGCGCCGTTGGGGCTGAAAATGGGGTCAGATTCTTGTGTCAGCGGCGTGCGGGTCAGCGGGGCGTAGGTGCTTTCGTCCGGCTGGTCGAGCGACATGTGCCACAGGTCGGGGTTGCCGCTGCGCATCGAGACCCAGACGATCTCGCGGCCGTTGGGCGACCAGGCCGGCTCGTAGTCGGCGGCGATGTTGGCCGTGATGGGGATGATGTCGCCGCCGCTGGCGCTGATGAGCGCAATATCCAGGTTGCCCTGGCGGTAGAGCTCGAACACCAGATACTGGCTGTCGGGGCTCCAATAGGGGTTGGCCTTGAAGTCCAGGCCGGTGGTCAGTTGCACGGTCTGGCCGTTGGTCAGGTCGAGCACGTACAGGTTCCAACTGTCGCTGCGGTGCGAGGCAAAGGCCAGGCGCTGGCCGTCGGGGCTGATGGCCGGGTCGCGGTCATCCCACGGGCCGGCGGTCAGGCGCACGGGCTGGTCCTGGCCGAGCATTTTGGCCCACAGGTTGGTGTAGCCGTTGTGGCGGTAGGCGTAGTAGACCGTGCCGCCCAGGCTGAGCGGGTTGGGCGGCGCGGTGGGCGTGGGCCCGGGCGGCTGCGGGGTTACGGCGATGTCGATCTGGGTGATGTCTTCTACGCCGGACGGGTCGAGCGCGGCCACGGCGAATTCGGTGGGCAGCGAGATGGTGGGCAGTGATTGGGTAGGCTGGAGCGCGGCCGGGGTGGCGGCTTTGTTCACCATCAGCGTGGCGGCCACGATCAGGCCGACATTCACGAACACCAGCACGCCGATCAGCGGCACATGCCGCCGCTGGAAGCGCACATGGATCACGCCGGCGGGGGCGGGGCGGTCGCGGCCGGGCGCGGTGAAAGGGCGCGCAGGGCTGACCAGTGCCCCGGCGGTTTCGCCCAGTTTGAGCCCCGACTTGACCGCCAGACGACCCAAACGATCGGCCAGGCGGAAGGTTGACGCGAACATCAGAGCGGATGATAGCATGTTCCGTGCCAGGGGCAAATCGGCCCGAAGGCGCCAACCAGACTCAAACCTGTCGAGTGGGCCGTTCGGCAAAGGCCATGGTGTACAGGCCGTAATAACGGCCGCGCGCTTCGAGCAGCTCGGCGTGCGTACCGCGCTCAATTATGCGGCCGTGGTCCATCACCACGATCAGGTCGGCGCGCGTGATAGTCGAGAGCCGGTGGGCGATGACGAACGCGGTGCGGCCCTTCAGCAGCAGTTGGAGCGCCGTTTGAATCACACGCTCGGTCTGCGTGTCGACGCTGGAGGTGGCCTCGTCCAGGATCAGGATGCGTGGGTCGGCCAGCAGCGCGCGCGCAAACGAGATCAGTTGGCGCTGCCCGCCCGACAGGATTGCGCCGCCCTCGCCCACCAGCGTGTCGTAGCCCTGGTCCAGCGCCTGAATGAAGTCGTGCGCGCCCACGGCCTGGGCCGCGGCGATGATGGCGCTCTCCGGGGCGTCGAGCGCGCCGTAGCGGATGTTGTCTTTCACCGAGCCGGAGAACAAGAACGGGTCTTGCAGCACAATGCCCATCTGCTTACGGAGCGAGTCTTGCGTCACCGTGCGCACGTCGTGGCCGTCAATCAGCACCGCGCCGTCGCTGGCGTCGTAGAAGCGGCTGATCAGCCGCACGATGGTGGACTTGCCCGCGCCGGTCTCGCCCACCAGCGCCACGGTCTGCCCCGGCGGCACGCGCAGGTTGATGTCGGCCAGCACCGGCAGCCCGCCGGCCTCGTAGCGGAAGCCCACGTTGCGGAACTCGACCGTGCCGGCGATGGGCGGCAGGTCGGCCGCGCCGGGGGCGTCGGCCACTTCGATGGGCGTATCCAGCAACTCAAAGATGCGCTCGCTGCTGGCCATGGTGGCCTGAAAGGTGTTGTAGCGCTGCGACAGGTCGCGGATGGGGTCGAAGAAGCGGTCAATATACAGCGCGAAGGCCACCAGCGTGCCGGGGGTGAGGATTGAGCTGCCGGTGCCAAAGGTGGGGTCGAAGCGGCCCAGCACGGCCAACCCGCCGACCCAGACCGCCAGGCCCAGGCTCAGGCTGCCGATGAAGTCGACGGTGGGGAAGAAGATCGAGCTGATGAGCGCGGCGCGGTTGGTGGTGCGCAGCAGGTTGCCGTTGACGTCCTCGGCGAAGACGCGAAAGTTGTGGTCCTCACGCGAGAACGACTGCACCACGCGCACGCCGACGATGTTCTCGTTCAGCACGGCGTTGACCCAGCCAACGGCCGAGCGCACCTGGCGGTAGCTGTCGCGCGCGCGGCGGCGAAAGATGACGGTGGCGATGATCATCAGCGGCAGCACCAGGAACGACAGCAGCGAGAGCTGCCAGTGCAGCGCCAGCATGGCCAGGGTGATGCCGAACAGGTCGAAGAAGTCGCGGATGACGCCCAGCATGGCCCACACGATCATCTCGCGCAGCACGCTGACGTCGTTGACCATGCGCGACACCAGCCGGCCGACGGCATAGCGGCTGTAGAAGCCGAGCGACAGCGCCTGCAAATGGTCGAACATTTGGCGGCGCAGATCGAAGATGACGTTTTGGCCGGTGACAGCCATGATGCGCACACGCAGGTAGGTGCCCAGCCACAGCACGCCCGCCGCGATCGCATAACCGAAGACAGCCTGGCTGAGCACGCCGGCGTTGCCGGCCTCCACGCCGTTGTCGAGCGCGACCTTGACGAAGTACGGCCCGCTGACGTTGGCGGCGGTGGCCAGCGCCATGAGCACCAGCGCCACGGCGAGGTTGCGGCGGTAGGGGCGCAGGTAGGACAGCAGGCGGCGGACGATGTGCGCGTCGTAGGCCTTGCCCAGAATTTCGTCGTCGGCGGGCTTGGCGGGCGGGGCCGGCTTGACCGGCGCGGCAGAGGGGGCAGTGGTGGTGGTCATGGTTATTTCACCGAGCTGGGCCGCAGTTGCGGCACGAGCAGGTCGGGCCGCGCGGCGGGCTCCACCGCGGCGGGCGGGCTGGTGGTCTCGGGCGGCAGGTCGAGGAACAGCATCTCGCGCTGGAACTGTTCTTGATCTTTGAGCTGCAAGTTGTAAATCTCCTGGTACAGACCGGGCTGGGCCACCAGATCGGTGTGCACGCCGCGCTGCACCACCTGCCCGGCGTCGAGCACCAAAATCAAGTCGGCGCGGCGCACGGTCGACAGGCGCTGGGCGATGACAAAGGTGGTGCGGTCCTGCATCAGCGTGTCGAGCGCCTGTTGGATCAGGTGCTCGGTCTGCGTGTCCACGCTGGAGGTGGCGTCGTCCAAAATCAGGATGCGCGGGTTCATCAGCAGGGCGCGGGCAATTGCCAGGCGCTGCCGCTGGCCGCCGCTGAGGGTGACGCCGCGCTCGCCCACCACCGTTTCGTAACCCGCGGGCAACGCCTCGATGAAGTCGTGCGCGCGGGCGGCGCGGGCCGCTGCCAGCACCTCTTCCTGGCTGGCCCCCACGCGCCCGAAGGCGATGTTCTCGCGGATGGTGGTCGAGAACAGCAGCGAGGTTTGCAGCACCAGCCCGATCTGGCGGCGCAGGGTCTTGAGGTCCACCTGGCGCACGTCTTGGCCGTCAATCCGCACCGCGCCGGCCGTCACGTCGTAGAAGCGCGGGATCAGGTTGATCAGGCTGGTCTTGCCGCTGCCGGTCGGGCCGATCAGGGCGATGATCTGGTTGGGCCGCGCCTCGAAGCTCACGTCGTGCAGGGTGCGGCGGCTGTCGCGGTATCCGAACGACACGTGCTCGAACGTCACCTGCCCGCGCACGGCCGTCAGCGGCTTAGGCGCGGCCGGGGTGCGAATTTCCTCCGGCAGGTCGAGGATCTCAAAGATGCGCTGCGCCCCGGCCACGGCCTCGCCGGCGGCGTTGACCACGAAGCCCAGTTGTTGGGTTGGGCCGCCCAGCAGCAGCAAATAGGCGTTGAAGGCCGCCAGCTCGCCCAGCGTGAGCGTGCCGGCGATGACCATGCGCCCGCCGAACCACAGCACCAGCCCGGTAGACGCCATGACCAGCAGCGTCATACTGGGCATGAAAAAGCCCCAGGTGCTGACCATGCGCACCCGCGCCATCCACAGTTTGCGGTTGGCGGTGGCGAACTTCACTTTCTCGAACTGCTCGCGCGCGAAGGCCCGCACCACCTGCACGCCGGTCAGGTTCTCCTGCACGGCCGACGAGACGTCGCCCAGCGCCTGGTCGATGAACAGGAACATGGGCGTCATGATGCGCCCGAGCAGCAGGGTGACGAACACCAGCAGCACGATTGGCCCCAGGCTGAGCAGCGTGAGCGTGGGGCTGGCGCGCACCAGCAGCACCAGGATGCCGAGCATCAGCAGGCCGATGTTGAGCAACTCGACCGCCGCCTGGCCGACGAAGCGCGAGAGCGCGCCGACGTCTTCGGTGCAGCGGCTCATCAGTTGGCCGGTCTGGGCGGTGTCGTGGTAGCCGAAGGGCAGGCTTTGCAGCTTGGCGTACAGCATGTTGCGGAAGTCGAAGCCGGTGTGGTTGATGAGCCACTCGGCCACGTAGCGCTTGCCGAAGTTGAACAAGGCGCGCACCAGGCCGACCAGCACGATCAGCCCGCCGGCCCAGGCGATGACGCTGCTGTCACCCTTGGTCAGCCCGGCGTCGATGACGTTTTGGATCAGGCCCGGAGTGACCAGGCTGGCGGCGGTGACAACCAGCACGCACGTGACGAGCAGCGTGACTTGGGGGTAATAAGGGCGCAAGGAGCGGAAGAGACGGAGGAGGTTTTTCATATCGGTTCAGGTCGATTCAAAAGTGATTGTGACGGTCCCAATTAGGCCGCTACTTTCCGCCGCCGCCACGCGCCAGATGCCACCATAAGCCACAACAGCCCGCCGAGCCAGGCCAGCAGCGAGATGGTTGCGCCGACGATAAACGAGAGCGGCTGAAAAGCCAGCGTGACGGTGTGCGCGCCGGTGGGGATTACCAGGCCTTGCAGGGCCACGTTGGTCAGCAGCAAGTCGGCGGGCTGGCCGTCGATCCAGGCGTGCCAGCCGGGGTAAGCGGCGGCGGCGATGACGAGCAGGCGCGGCGTGTCGGTCTGCACCTGCACTTGCAGCGTGTTGGCAGTGCGGCCCGTCACCTCCGCGCGCTCGGTCGGGCCGAGCGGCGCGGTCTCATCGACCACGGCGCGGCCGACCACGACGGCCGTGTTCCAGTGGTCGAAGCCAGGGTCGGCCACCTGCGCGGCGGCGGCCACGGCGTCGGCCGCGAACTGCACGTGCTGCACCAGGTAGGCGCGGGCGTGGGCCGGCTCGAAATAGTAGTAGTGAAAGTCGCCGTGCTCACCAGCCGGCGTGTAGGCCGGGTCGGCAAACGCGCCGGTGGTCGCCACCACTTCCACATTCAACAAAATGTTGCGGCGATACAGATCAACGTGGTCGAGCAGCAGCGCGTAGCTGCGCAGCCGCAGGGACGACAGCCCGCTGACCGCATCCACGCCCGTCACGCTGCCGAAGTCTTGCCCGGACAACTGGTCGGCCGCCAGCCGATAGTACGGGTCGCAGCCGGCCGGCGCGGCGGTGATGTATTCTAACTGCGGCGTGGCGGCCGGCGGGTCCACGACGTAAAACCGGCCCTGGTTCAGGCTCAGCAGGTCTACCGCCACCAAGCCCACCAGCGCGGCCTGCGCCAGCCCGCGCCGCCCGCCCGCCAGCCACACCGCCAGCGCGCCGGCCGCCGCGAACAGCCCCACCCACCACATGGCCCGATAAGTGCGCGCCACGGCCTCGGCCGGCAGGTCGGTCAGCAGCCGCAGCGCGCCGATGAGCACGGCGGCCGCCAGCACGCCCACCAGCGCCCCGCGCCAGGCCCGTGGCAGCCCGGCCGCCTCGCGCGCCAACTGCTCCAGCCCCAGCGCCCCCAGCACCGCCAAACAGAAGTTGACGGCCAGCGCCAGCCGCTCCACATCGCGCAGGTAGCCGGGAAAACTCAGGCGCTGGATCAGATACAGCGCGTCGAGCGTGATCAGGTGGTGGCCGAGCGCGCCCAGCAGCAGCCCGGCACCCAGCGCCGCCCACAGCAGCCCACGCCGCCGCGCCACGGCCAACGCCGCCAGCGCCAACGTCAGCACGCCGGTGTAGAGCGTGACAAACTGCGGCACAGCGTCCACTAGGCCGGGGTTGAGCAGCGCCGCCAGGTCTTCGGGGGTGAAGCCGCCGTGGGCCACGCTGGCGTACTCGACGGCGGCGCGGGTAGAGAGGCGGGTGAGCTCCAGGGTGGGCAGCCACTGCACCGCCGCACCGCCCAGCGCCGCCGCGCCAAAGACGGCAAGGTGCGCGGCCACGCTGCGCCACGACCAGCCCGCTTGGCGGGCGGTGACGCCAAACCAGACCAGGCACACGGGCGCGAGGCTGAGATACGACTGCGGCCGGCCCGCCAGAAAGACCAGGCTGAACATCAGCCCGGCCAGCACGGTGCGCGGCATTCGCCCCGATTGCGGCGCTCGCGCCGCCGGCACCGCGTAGCTGAGGGCCAGCAGCGTGCCTGGCAGCCACACGGCCGCCTCCAATTCTGAAATTTGCAGCGGCGCGAAGCCAGTCAGGTAGCCGCCGAACTCAAACACCACGCCGCCCAGCAGCGCCGGCAGCAGCCCCAGCCCGCGCCGCCGCAGGAACAAAAATGTCAGCGCGCCCGCCAGCCAGAAGTGCAGCGCGGCGCTGACGGCCAGCGTGTTGAGCGTGAAGCCGTCGCCGGTCAGCAGCGCCAGCGCCAACTGGATGGGATAGAAGGTGGCGGCCTGCGGGTCGGCGAACTGGGGATAGCCGGCGTAGATGTGCGGGTTCCAGAGCGGCAGCTCGCCCGCGCTCAGCGTGTGGGCGGCGAAGGCCCGGGGCGGGTAGAACACCTCCGTCAGGTCGGACGTGGGGAAGACGGCGCGCTCGGCCGGGGCGGCGGCCCACAGCCGCCACAGGAACAGGTAGGTTAGGGCGGCCAGCAGCGCCAGCGCCAGCAGCGTCTGCCAGGTGAGCAGCCGGGGCGCGGGGTCAGAATGAGTCGCTGGGTGGCCGGCGGCAGGTTGGGGTGCAAGCGTGGGGGGCGCGCCCGAAGTGGGAGCAGGACTAAGCGACATCAGGGTGCCCAGACCAGGCCCCTTCCGGGCGCTAGGTTGAGCGCGTGGCTAGGTGCGGCGCGGTAAGCCCAAACGCTGGTGTTCGACTTTGATGCAGCGATCGACCACCACAGCCAGCCCGGCCGCCTGGGCGCGCTGCTCGGCGGCGGCGTGGGTGACGCCAAACTGCCCCCACAGCACGCGCGCGCCCATGGCGATGGCGTCCTCGACGATGGCGGGCAGGTACTCGGACCGGCGAAAGACGTTGACGATATCGATCTTGCCTGGCACCTGGCGCAGATCAGAGTAGACCTGTTCGCCATTGAGAGTGTGTAGATTGGGGTTGACCGGGTAGATGACGTAGCCGGCGGCGCGCAGATAGCGGGCCACGCCGTAGCTGTCGCGGTAGGGCTTGTCTGAGTGTCCAACGACGGCGATGGTGTGGGCGCCGGCCAGCAGGTCGTGCAGCCAGGCTTCGGGGTAGCTAGCGCCAGCCGTCATGGGCTGGGCTCCGGCTGGGGTGAAAAGTCGAGCGTGAATTCTTCGACCACCTGGCGGGCGCTGTCGGGATCGTCGCTCTCGCGGTAGAACAGCGTCATGTGCAGCGTGTGCCGCCCGACCGGCTCTGGCCCGCGCAGGTGCAGGGTGAAGTCGAAGTCGGTGTCCATGGCCTCGATCAGGTCCATGGCGGCCACGCCCGCGCCGTCGGCGTTAGTGATAGTGGCTTCGACGCTCGGCCGCTCTAAAAATGGCGTGAGCGTGAATGACAGCTTCATGCGCCGGCCATCGGTGTAGGGCCGGATGGCGACCTTGCTGAAGCGCACCTCGGCCCGTGGCAGCGCGACGGGTACTTCCTCGCCCTCTTCGTACAGCGGAATTTCGGCCATGCGGCAATTATACCGCAGGGGGGATGGGAGGTCAGAAGTCGGAGGTCAGGAGGGGTGTATTTCAGTCTGGGGGCAAACACCCGCGGATCGTCGGGGTCAGCGCTAGACGCTGGGTCAGGCTCATCCGCGCGCTCGCCAGCGCGCTTCGCCGCCGGGGTGATCGACTGACCGGCGCGCCTATCCCTACGGCCAGCGGGTTTACACGCCCCTGAGGGCCGCTGCCGCTTTGAGCCAGCCTTTATTTTTTACCAGGGGAGGGTGGGCATGCCCACCCTCCCCTGGTAAATATTTCATTCGGTCAGATACGCAGTCTCACAGCCACC
>JBBRZY010000111.1:0-9679 GCA_038252885.1 Anaerolineales bacterium
GCTCCAGCGCCTCGTTGGCGAGCGCGGCGGCGACGGTGATGACGGTCTCGAAGTAGTCGCCCAGCACACCTTCGTAGGCGTGTTCAAGCGTTTGGCCGTTGAGGCACAGGACGAGGTGTTGGCTGGCCCCCGGCTCGAAGACCTTGGTTTGCAAGCGGCCCTGCCGGGCGGTGCTCTTCCAGTGGATGTGACGCACACTGTCGCCGGGGCGGTACTCGCGCACGCCGGCCAGCCGCAGCGGGTCTTCGACGATGCGGCGATCGCTGACCATCTCCCCCGCTGGGCGGGCCATGCGCAGCCGCAGCCGTTCAACCGGCACTAAGCGCGGGTAGACCAGCAGGGTCTGCTTGTCCGGTTGGGCGCGCACGCGGGTCTGGAAGCCGAAGATGTCGCCGGAAGACAACAAGACCGGGCCGAACTCGAATGCGCCGCGTCGCTCGGCGGTGAGGGTGTAGCGGCGGCGCACGCGCTCGTACCAGCGCATACTCAACAGGTTGGTTAGGGTGCGGCGGTGGGCGGTGCTGGCGGTGCCAAGCTCGGTGCGCTCGACATGGAAGTCTTCGGGGAACTCGTCTTCGAGCTTGAGCCAGGCCAGGGGCAGCGGCTTGGCGTTGACGATCTCGATCCACAACTCCAGCCGCTCGCCGCAGAACAGCCGCTCGGCTTCAAACTCGCGGGTGTAGCTGACGCCGGCCAGGCAGTAGCGGCCCCACAGCGCCGAGGCAGACGCCACCAGCACCAGCAGCACATCGAGCAGCAGCAGCAGGGGGCTGCGCAGTGCCAGGCTGATGAGCAGCAGGGCGACGATCAGCAGGCGGCCCAGGCGGCTGGACATGTCAGGCGGACCAGCTTTCCTCCACGGGGACCGGCACGCGGCCGATGACTTCTTTGAGGATGTCGGCCACGGCCTTGCCGCGCAGACGCGACTGACCGGAGGGCATGAGCCGGTGGGCCAGCACGGGCGCGATCAGGGCCTGCACATCGTCGGGGTTGACGAAGTTGCGGCCCCGGATGGCGGCAAGCGCCTGGGCGCAGCGGAACAGCGCCAACGCGCCGCGCGGGCTGGCCCCGAGGGCGACGGCCGGGTTGTCGCGCGTGGCGCGCACCAGCGCCAAGATGTAGCTTTCGAGCGGCTCGCTGACGTGGACGGACCGAATGACGGCGTTGAGAGCGATGATCTGCTCGCCGGAGCAGACCGGCCCCAGGTCGGCCAGCGGGTCGGCGGTGCGGAAGCGGCGCAGGATGGCGCGCTCCTCATCGCCCTCGGGGTAGCCGAGCGAGAGGCGCAGCAAGAAGCGGTCGAGTTGCGCCTCGGGCAGCGGGAAGGTGCCCTCTAGCTCGATGGGGTTCTGGGTGGCGATGACGAGAAAGGGCCGGGGCAGCGGGCGGGTCTCGCCGTCCACCGTCACCTGGCGCTCCTCCATCGCCTCCAGCAGGGCCGATTGGGTGCGCGGGCCGGCCCGGTTGATCTCATCGGTCAGCACAACTTGGGCCATGATCGGGCCGGCGCGAAACTCGAAGTCGCCGGTCTTTTGGTTGAAGACGCTGACGCCGGTGATGTCGGAGGGGAGCAGGTCGGGCGTGAATTGCAGGCGCTGAAAAGTGCAGCCGAGCGACCGCGCTAACGCTTTGGCGAGGGTGGTCTTGCCCAGGCCGGGCACATCTTCGAGCAGCACATGGCCCTGGCTGAGCAGCGCGACCAGCAGCAGCTCGACCGTGGCCTCTTTGCCGACGATGACGCGCCCAATGTTATCTTGCAGGGCGCGGGCATTGACCTGAACGGACTGGACATTCAGCATGCAAGCCTTTCAACCGGGCGGCTGGTTAGCGAATATCCAGCAGGCCGCCGGTGGTGCGGGTGGGCTTGTTGGCATCGCTCTGGGTTACGCCGCCCTTGCGCACCTTAGACATGTCGGCCTTGGCGGTGTTGGCCAGCGCAAGATTGACGCCGTTGAAATGCGTGCCGGTCACGTCGGCCCCCGATAGATCGGCCCCGTTAAGGATGGCATTGCTCAAGTCGGCATTGATCAGGCGCGCGCCCGTGAGGTCGGCGCCCGACAGGTCGACATCCTGCAATTGCGCGCCCGAGAGATTGGCGCGGTTGAGATCGGCCCGCTGCATTTTAGCGCCGTGGGCGCGCACGCGGCTGAGGTTGGCCTCAAAGAAGTTGGCCAACGCCAGGTTGGCGCCAGACAGGTTGGCCCCGGTCAGGTCGGCCTTGCTGAAGTCGGCCCGGCTGGCGTTGGCGCTGTTGAGGTTGGCCCCGGCCAGCGCGGCGACGCTGAAGCTGGCGCGCGTGAGGTTGGCCTCAGTCAGATCGGCCTCGCTCAAGTCGGCTTTGCCCAGATCGGCGCGGGTGAGGTCGGCCCGGACCATGTTGGCAGCGATGAGAATGGCGCGGCTGAGCAGCGCCTCGAACAGGTTGGCGCCGGTCAGGTTGGCACGGGTGAGGTTGGTCTTGATCAGCGTGGCGCGGCTGAGGTCGCAGCGTGACATGTTGGCCCAGCTCAGGTCGGCCCCGCTCAGGTCCACCAGCCACAGGCTGGCATCGCTGAGGTCGATCTTAACTAGCCACAACGGGCGCGCGCGGTTCAAAAGGTCGTAAATTTGGTAGGCGGTAAGTTGGGTCATGATGCCCTCCAAGCGACGGGGCCGAGCAGAGCTGGCAGCAGCGCGTACCATTCCGTGGCGCGGACGAGGTCGTCCAACGGCACCTGGTCGAGCAGGCTGTGGGCGGTAGTCTCGATCCCCGCCGCGAAGATGATGGTGGGGATGTGGGCCTTGCCCATCCAATAGATGCCGTTGGTGGAGAAATTGAGCTTGCCGGTCTTGGCGGTGCCGCCCCACAGCGTTTCGCTGGCGCGCAGGCCGGCCAGCACCAGCGGGTCGTCGTCGGGCAGGGCCCAGGCCGGGAAGTACTTTTCGACCGGGTAGACGAAGCCGGTGTAGCTGGGCGTGTCGTACTGCATGATCTCGACTGTGACGGAAGCGCGGTCGTCGTGCAGGATGAGGGCTTCGACCTGCGCCAGAGCTTCTTCTTTGCTCTCGCCAAAGGTCAGGCGGCGGTCGATGAAGAGCGTGGCCTCGTCGGGCACGGCGTTGAGCGAGGGCGAGCGGCTCTGGATGATGCTGGCGGTGATGCGGCCCTGGCCCAGGAACGGGTCGATGTGCAATTGGTCGTTTAATTCGCGCACACCCTGGAGCACCGGCAAGAGTTTGTAGATGGCGTTCTCGCCCAGCTCGTTGGAGGCGGCGTGGGCCGAGCGGCCCTTGGCAACCACCTTAAGCTCCACCCGGCCTTTGTGGCCCCGGTAGACGTTCATCTCGGTCGGCTCGCCGACGACGACCAGGTGCGGCTTGATGCCCTCGACCTCGACCAGCACCTGGCAGCACAGGCCGTCGCAGTCTTCTTCCATGTTGCCGAAGTAGTAGAGGCTGTAGTCGTCGAGCAGGCCCAGGTCGCGGGCCAGGGCCATGCCGTAAAGCATGCCGGGGGTGGACTGCTTCTCGTCACCGGCGCCGCGCGCGTAGAGCACGCCGGCCTCTTCCTTGCCAATGAACGGGTCCAAGCCCCAATCGGCCCGGTCGCCGATATCGACGGTGTCGAGGTGCGAGTCGTACAGCAAAATGGTGGGGCCGTGGCCGACGCGCCCGATGACGTTGCCCATCTGGTCGAAGCGCGCCTCGTCGAAGCCGAGCTTCTGCATCTCCGCAATCACGCGCCGGCCGACCGCGCCGATGTCGCCCATGATGCTGGGGATGGCCACCAGCTCGCGCATGAACTGAATGATGGCCGGGCGCTGTTCAGCCACGCGGGCTTGGATCTGTGCGGCGAGCGCGGCGGGGGCGGGGGCAGCAGCGGACATGGGCGCGCCCTATTCGCTGTCGGTGGTGGGTACGCCGATGATGCTGTAGCCGGCATCGACGTAGTGCACTTCGCCGGTGACGCCGTTGGCGAGTGGCGAGCACAGGTACAGGGCCGAGTTGCCGACATCGTCGATTGACACGTGGCGGCGCAGCGGGGCCAGGTCTTTGAAGCCGGTGTACATGGCCTTGAAGCCCGACACGCCGGCCGAAGCCAGGGTGCGGATGGGGCCGGCCGAGATGGCGTTGACGCGGATGTGCTTCTCGTGCGCGCCCATATCCACCGCCAGGTAGCGCACGCTGGCCTCCAGTGCGGCCTTGGCGACGCCCATGACGTTGTAGTGGGTGACAGCCCGCACGGCGCCCAGGTAGCTGAGTGTGAGCATGGCGCCGTCGGGCCGCATGAAGGGCAGCGCGGCGCGCGCCAGGGCGGTGAAGGAGTAGACGCTGATGTCCATCGCTAGGTGGAAGCCGGCGCGCGAGGTGTTGTAATACGGGCCGGAAAGCTCGTCGCGGTTGGCGAAGGCGATGGCATGGATGAGGATGTCGATCTCGCCCAGCTCGGCCTTGGCCTTGGCCATGACGGCTTCGATGTCTTCGTCTTTGGTCACATCGCACGGCTCGACGAAGGTCGAGTTGACCGAGGCGGCCAGCGGGCGGACGCGCTTGGCGAGCGCCTCGCCGGCATAGCTGAAGCCCAACGCTGCGCCCTCCCGCGCGAGTGCCTGGGCGATGCCCCAGGCGATGCTGTGATCGTTGGCGACCCCGAAGATGAGCGCCGTCTTGCCGGTGAGTAATCCCATGCTGGCCTCCGCTAAAGTGAATGCCTCGCCCGGTGGCGAGGCCGGTCAATCAGTTGAGCAGGTGCGCCGGCACCTTGAAATTCCAGGGCAGGCTGAGCCACGGCTCGGGCACGCTGTTGATGCCGATGCGCGGCCCGCATAATACAACACCGTCGGGCACGGTGGCGGTGCGCTCGACCCACAATTCGGTTGTGGGCCGGCAAATATCGTGGCCGTTGAGCGCCTTATCAATATTCAGCGCCTGGGCCAATTTGGCCGGGCCGTTGGTCAGGCGGGCCAGAGGCGCTGCGCCCTGGCGGCCGCGCCGCGTGCGCATGGCGGGCTCGCCTTCGGTCGGCAGCAGGCCTCGGATGAGCACCGCCGCCGGAAAGTCCGGCGCTTCGGTGATGATGTTCAACATCCAGTGCAGGCCGTATGTGAAGTACACATACGCGTGGCCGGGTGGCCCAAACATCACTTGGGTGCGGCTGGTGCGCCCGGCGCGGGCGTGGCAGGCCAGGTCGGTTGGGCCGATGTAGGCTTCGGTTTCGGTAATCAGACCGGCCAGCCGCTGGCCGCCAGCGAGGCGGACGAGCCGCTGCCCCAGGAGCGCGCGCGCCACCGCCAGGGTCGGTTGAGCGAAAAAACGGCGGGGCAGGCGCGACATGCGGATATTGTAAGCGAGGCTGGGCTGGGCGCAAAGTCGGCTAGGGGACTCAGGGGACCGCGGGGACTCAGGGGACTCAGCCAACCCGAACAACTGTCCCCTTATCGGTTGCTGCGCTGGCGGACGGCTTCGTAGACGAGCAAGGCGGCGGCGGTGGCGACGTTGAGGGAGTTGACCCGGCCGGCCATGGGAATGCGGACGGTCTGGTCGGCCTGGGCGAGCCAGGCGGCGGTGAGGCCGGCGTCTTCGGCGCCAACGGCGATGGCGACCGGGCCGGTGAGGTCGGCGGCGGTGTAGGGGCCCGTGGCGGCGGGGGTGGCGGCGACGATCTGTATGCCGTTAGCGCGCAGCCAGGCCAGCGTTTCAGGCGTGCCCGCCTCGGCCACCGGCACGGTGAAGAGCGTGCCCCGGCTGGAGCGGACGACATTCGGATTGTTGACGTCGGTGGTCGGGTCGCAGACGATGACGGCGGTGACGCCGGCCGCGTCGGCGGTGCGGAGCAGCGCGCCCAGGTTGCCGGGCTTTTCGACGGCCTCGGCTACCACGAGCAGCGGGCGCTCGCCGAGCACCAAATCGCTCAACTGGCGGCGGACGGCGGGCAGCACGGCCAGCCAACCGTCGGGGTTGTCGCGGTAGGCCATCTTCTCAAAGACCTTGGGCGCAACCGAAACTACTTCGGCGCCGCTGGCGGCGATTTGGTTGAACAGTTCTGAGTCAGGGATAGCTAGCTCGGGGCAGAGATAGAGCGTCAGCGGGCGCGCGCCGCCGGCCAGGGCGAGGCGCAACTCGTCGCGGCCCTCGACCAGCATTTGGCCCTCGCGGTCGCGGTGGCGCCGGTCGCGCAGGCGCACGACGGCCTTGACGCGGGGGTTGGTGAGGCTGGTAAGGAAAAGAGGCATGGCGGTGGGCGGCTACTTTTGGACGGGCTGGGTTAGGCCTTGGTCAAAGGCTTCAGCCATGCCGGCGTAGAGGGCGTGCCAATAGTCGCGGGCGGCGACGAACTTGTCGGCCCGGAAGCGCGCGACCCAGTCCAACAATGCTGGTTCCTTCAACCCATCGCGCACCCACTTCTCGTGGAAGCCATGGATGATGTCAATCACGCGCTCGCTCTCCCACGGCACCGAGGCGGCGGATTGGTGGTCGTGAATGGCCTTCGCCAAGCGGAAGTTGTCGCCCCAGTAATCTACGCCGGGCAGTTCGAAGTGGGTGAGGATGATCTCGTCAATGATGTCCTCGACCCATTTGCGATGGAAACGGCACGAGCCGCTGTTCTCGGAATACAGCTCGTAGACGAAGCGCTCGACGTTCTTGCGGCCTAGCGCGTGCGGTGGCAGGAACTTGTTCTCGTAATAGGAAAAGTACTTGCCCATGATGGGCATGGGCGCGAACATGCCAGGGGTCCAATATTGGTTGGGCACCATGCAGCCCTCGGCCCCGTGCGCGGTGTAGACGGCGCGCGGCTGGCTGGCGATGCCGTAGCGCGCGTCCAGCGCTTTCGCGGCGGCGCGCAGGCCACGGCGGAAGACGGCCCCCGGCTCGCTGAACAGCCACATGCGCATCACAGCCAGGCCGTAGTCGGCGTTGTGGGCCGAGTCGACCACGATATCAAACTGGTCGGGGCGGGAGGCGAAGGTGAAGCGCGGCCCCTCGGCGGGCAGGCCAAAATCGGCGGCGGGCAGCAGCCCGGCGGCCACCAACTCCATGATCCAGGCCACCGTGCCGCCGGCTTGGATGGCGTCTAGCCCCAGCGTGTCGGCGTACTTGTTCAGGCGCTCGGCGGCGCGCTGGTCGAAGACGCCACAGTTGGGGCCGAGGGCGGCGTAGGGCTCATAGTCTTTCTTGTGCTCGCCGCTGAACTTCTTGCAGGCGATGGCGCACGGCTCGCCGCAGTGGTCGAAGCTGCGCGGCTTGATGATTTCGTCATTGAATTGCTTGAGGTAGTGGCCGACGATAAACTGGTCGTGCTGCTCCAGGCGCTCGGCGTCGCCCTCGTTGACCGACTGATAGTTGTAACTGAACAGCCGGTCGTCGGCCTGGTGCATGTTGACGCCGAACGTGCCGCCGGTGTCAAACTCCGGCACATAGCGATACTTCTGGCTGAGAGCCAGGTCCGCGGCTATCGCGCGCTGGCCGAAGCGGCTGAGGAAGTATTCGTCGAGCTCTTTGGCCTGTTTGAGGGCGGGGTCTTGCCAATCGCCGCCAAAGACGATGGCGGCCACGCGGTGGTGCTGGAGCAGCCGCGAGCCTAGCCCGCCGCGCCCGGCCCAGTCGTCAATCACGCTCAGGTCGCCCCGCTTGATCTGGTTGGAGCCGATGGCCCCTTCTTTGGTGTGGCGCGCGGCCGGGCCGGTGGCCAGGATGCGGAACCAATCGCCGGTGTATTCGCCGCGGTAACGCTCAAAGCAGTAGCGCTGGAGGCCGTAGAAGCCTTCCCAGGTGCGGCCGCTCTCGGCGGTGTAGCCCTGCCAATGCGCCTCCGGCTCAACCGGCTCCAGCCGCACGCTGTACTCCCCATCTTTCAAGCGCATGACCAGCACCGAGTCGACCGCCGCCTGGCCGCGCAGCCAAACGTAGTTCGCGCCGACGCGGTGGAAGACATACATCGCGCCGCCGAGGGCCGAAACGTAAAAGCCCTCCCACTGGTCAGAGTACCCCCCGAAGATCATGCGGCGCGTGCCGGGCAGCGGCGAGCCCGCCAACAGCCCGCCGCCAAAGGTCAGCGACTGCGGGTCTTTCTGGTAGCGGTCCCAGGCGTACTGCACCGGGCCGATCAGCTTTTGATCAGTGGGGCACGCCAAACCCCACTGGCCAGTGCCGAGGTCGACGTTGATCTCGTAGAGGACGGAGGGGTTGCTCATGGGGGCATTATGCCACAAGGAGTGGAAGGGGGAAGGCCGCGGGCGGAGGACGCAATGAGATTGTGCCGAGCCATCTGGGCCATAGTGGCCCGAGTTGTGTCCGCCCCGCGTCGGGACTATAACTAGGCGTACTTCGGCCCGCCATTACGCTTGGAGAGGGGAGCCACCCGATGTCCTTCACCTACGGCATAGACGTCTCGAACCACCAGAAGCTGATGGATTGGATGATTGTCGCCCAGCAGGGCCTGACCTTTGCGCTGATCAAGGCGTCGCAGGCCGACTTCAGTGATCGGTCGTTCGCGAAGCATTGGGCGGGCTCGAAAGCGGCCGGCCTGCTGCGGGGGGCTTACCATTTCTATGTGGAGAACACCACCGGCCACCGGCAGGCCCAGCAATTCCTTACGACGCTGGGGAACGATACGGGCGAACTTCCGCCGATTGTCGATCTGGAGAAGCTGAGCGGGGCGCCGATTATGAACCCGCGTAAGTTCGCCGACAACGTGCTCATCTGGCTGCAAGAAGTCGAAGCCGCAGTGGGGCGGCGGCCGATCATTTACACCACGCAGGGCTTTTGGAACGAAGTCATGCGGATCAATAATGCCTTTCCGACCTGGGCGCCCAACTATGAGCTATGGGTCGCCAACTTCAAGCCGCTGGGTTTCAGGAAGGGCGCGCGGCTGTCGCCCACCGACATCCAGTTTAGCATTGGGGCGCTGCTGCAGAACCCGGGGCAGGTCGCCCTGCCTAAGAGTTGGGAGAAGTGGCGCTTCTGGCAGTTCACCGGCGACGTCTACAAGCTGGACGGCGTGCGCACGCTCGATATGGAAGGCCGAGAGGTGCTGTCTAGCATCGACCTGGACATGTTCGCCGGCACCGAAGATCAGTTGCGAGCCTGGGCCGGCGTCGCGGCGGGGGCGGCCAAACCGCGCTACGTGGATATTGCCCAATTCACCAACCAAAAAGTGATGGCCGGGTTCATGATGGCTTTTGGGGCCCAGGCGGGCCAAGTGCTGGCTGGGACGGGCTTGCAGACGCAACTGAGCACCCAGCCCACGCTCAAATATCTCGGCCCCGGCATCCAAGACATTCCCAGTCTGAGCTTCGAACAGGAGTTGGCGCTGAACTCGGCCCTGATACGGCAGGTGAGCAATCAGAAGGTCATCAATGCGTTTTTCAAAGCCTTCGGCGTGACGACCTATTGGGACGTTGTGATAAGTTGCAACCTGCAAGGAATGGCAGCCGCCCCGCAGGATGCGTACATCGGCCCGCTGGTGAATGCTCTCCCGCTGACCGCGGCACAAAAGGCGAAGCTCCAGGCCGTGTGGCCGATCGCGGCGGGCTAGCGATTTAGCCGGCGGGCAGGCCGCCCGCAAAACTCGGCCTGGCTCAAAGGGCCGTGGGGGGGGGGGCAGGCCGCCAACCCCCCGCCCGGGTTTTTTTTTGGCGGATGGGGGCCGCCCGGCGGGTGGGGCAAACCCCCCCCCGCCGCCCGACACACAGGAAAAACA